>NZ_JBFUHU010000027.1:0-18200 GCF_056402235.1 Cellulomonas sp. P4_B5_2 | reverse complement strand
CGCCGCGGCCTGCCGCTGGTCGTCAGCGTCGGCCCGCGCCACCGGGTCAAGGGGATGGCGACGCTCGTGCAGGCCTGGGCCGGCGCCGGTCTGCGCGACCGGGCGAACCTGCTCGTCGTCGGGGGCGATCTCGACCACCCGTCGGCCGACGAGCGCGACCAGCTCGACGTCATCGACGCGATCGTCCCGGCCGCCGAGCGTGCGAGTGCCGGGCTGCTGCTGGCGGGCCACCGGCCCAACGACGTGGTGGTGCGCTGGATGGCGGCGGCGCGCACCGGCCTGCCGGGACTGAGCGCACCGCGCGGCATCTACGTGTGCGCGAGCCTCAAGGAGGAGTTCGGCATCGCACTCCTCGAGGCGATGGCGTCCGGCCTGCTGGTCGTGGCCCCGGACGGCGGAGGGCCTGCCACGTACGTCGAGGAGGGCATCACCGGCTTCCTGACCGCGACGTGGGACGTCGACCGCCTGGCGTCGACGGTCGGTGTCGCTCTGGACGCGTCGCTCGCCGAGACGGACGGGCGGCGCGCCGCGCGGTCCCTCGCAACGGTCGAGGCGAGCTTCACCATCCAGCGGATGGCGGGCATGCTCGACGACGTCTACACCCGAGTCGCGGCCGAGGAGCGCGCCGCGCGGTCCTCGCTGGTCGGTGCGGCGTGACCCTCCTCGTCCTCAGCCCCGACTACGCCTCCCACGTGCTCCCGCTCGCGGCGCTCGGCGCGGCGTGGCGGGACGCGGGGGAGCGGGTCGTCGTCGCGTCCGGACCGGCCACCGCCGGGATCGTGGAGGAGTTCGGGTACGAGCGGGAGCACCTGCAGCTGGGTCGCGGCTCGAACCCCGGCGTGATCCGCGCCGACGAGCAGCCCCGGGACGAGGCCGACTCGCTCCGGGGCTTCTTCGACGCCACACGGCAGGGGATGGTCCCGACGCTGGCCTACCAGGCGCGCGAACGCCTGGTCGACCTCATGTGGCGGCCCGTCGAGAAGGCCCGCGCCACGCTCGAGGTGATCGACCGGGTGCGTCCCGACGCGATCCTGGTCGACCACCTCGCCTACAGCGCGCGCCTGGCGCTCTGGGCCGCGGACGTCCCGCACGCCGACGTGGTGCTCGGCCACCCGACCGCCCTGCCCGTGGGCGACGAGGTGTACGGGTTCCCGTCCGGCTGGCCGCGGGCGTTCCGGCCCGACCCGGCAGAGCTGGACCAGCTCGACGTGCTGTGCCGCCGGGTCGCGACGAGGTTCACCGACGAGTGGAACGGGGCGGCCGCGCAGCTGGACCCCGGCCTGCCCGCGGTGCCGGACGCKTTCTCCCAGCACGGGCCGCTGGTGCTCTACCACTACCCGGAGGAGCTCGCGGCGCCGGGACGGGCCGCGGCGCTCCCGCCGCACCGGTACCTCGGCGGCTCGCTGCGCGCCGAGCCCGCGGACGCCGAGGTCGACGCCTGGCTGAGCTCGGCCGAGCCGTTCGTGTACGTGAGCTTCGGGAGCTTCTTGTCGGTCCGCGGGGACGTGCTGGCGCGGGTGGCCACGGCTCTGCGGGGTGCGGGAGTGCGCGCCGCGATCGCCAGCGGGTCCACGCCGGTCGCCCAGCTGGGCGAGCTGCCCGCGGGATGGCTGGTGCGCGAGTACCTGCCACAGGTGCGGCTCCTGCGCGCCGCGGCCGCCACCGTGACGCACGGCGGCAACAACTCGGTCACGGAGGCGGTCGCCACGGCCACGCCGCTGCTCGTCCTGCCGTTCTCCACGGACCAGTTCGYCGGCGCGGCGGCCGTCGAGCGCGCTGGCGTCGGTGAGGCGCTGGACCCGAACACGGCCTCGGTGGCGGAGATCCGGTCGGCGCTCGAACGCCTGCTCTCGTTGGCGGGGCCGGGCGTGCAGGTGCTGCGTTCGGCGGCGGGCGCGCTCGAGGCGCAGCCGGGTCCTACCCGGGCGTACCGGGCCGTCACGCGGTGACGTCCTCGCATCCCCCGGCGACGAGGGTGCGCGTCCACGTGTCCGCCAGCCGGTCCCCGAAGCGCTCGGCCGTCCACCCGCGCTCGTGCACCAGCAGCGCCCAGTACTCCGGGCCGTTCATGCTCCAGACCAGGTCCGCCATCTCGTCGTCGGCGAGGTCGGCGCGCAGCTCGCCCGTCTCGCGCAGGTCCGCGACGAAGTCCCGCATGTTCGCGGCGCGCCGCGAGGAGATGGTCTCCCAGAGCGCCCGGCAGTCCGCATCGGTGGCGGCGGCCTCGCGCAGGGCCAGGTAGACCGGCCCGAGCCGATCCTGGATCTGTGCGACGGCGTGGGCGTAGATCGCGATCTTCGCCCGGGCCGTCGGGGCCTCCCGGACCTGGCGCACGTACTCCCGCTGCGTGGCGGGAACCGCGTGGTCGGTCCCGGAGAGGGACGCCTCCACGACCTCGCGCAGGAGCTCGGGCTTGCGACCGACCGCCGCGTAGACCGTGTCGACCGCCACCTGCGCACGGGCGGCGACGGCGCCGACGGTCGTGGCCGCGTACCCCTCGCTGAGGAACAGGTCGCGCGCCGACCGCACGACTGCCGACCGGGTGGCAGCGGCCTGTTCCGCCCGCTTGGGGGAGCGGTAGGGCCGAGCGTTGACGTCACGAGGCATCCGCCATACCCTCCAGTAATTCGTCCGAAACGTCTTCGGACGAACGGTACCAGGCTGGCAGAGGGAGCGGCATGAACGTCGAGAGCGTGCAGACCGTGATCGTCGGCGGCGGGCAGGCGGGCCTGGCGGCCAGCCACGAGCTGTCGGCGCGCGGCCTGCCCCACGTGGTCCTCGAAGGAGGCGACCGGGTCGGCGACTCCTGGCGTCACCGCTGGGACTCGCTCCGGCTGTTCACCCCGGCTCGCTACGACGGGCTCCCCGGACGTCCGTTCCCGGGCGGCCCGTGGTCCCTGCCCACCAAGGACCAGCTCGCCGACTACCTCGAGTCCTACGCCGCCGACCTGCAGCTGCCGGTGCGGACCGGCGTGCGCGTGCGCGGCGTGACCCGGTCGGGCGAGGGGTTCCTCGTCGAGTCCGACGAGCGCGCGTGGCACGCCCAGAACGTCGTGGTCGCCACCGGTTTCGACCGCGTGCCGCGGGTCCCGGCGTTCGCGGCGGACGTGCGACCGGACGTCGTGCAGCTCGACGCGGGCAGCTACCGGGTGCCGGAGCAGGCGGGCCCGGGCGCCGTCCTGGTCGTCGGCGCCGGCAACTCGGGCGCGGACATCGCCCTCGAGCTGGCGGCGACGCACCGCACCTTCCTGTCCGGCCGGCACCCCGGCCAGATCCCGTGGCCGATCGAGCAGCCCCTGGCTCGGCCCCTGAACCGGCTCGCGTTCTGGGCCTTCGGGCACGTGCTGACCACGAGCACCCCGATCGGCCGGCGTGCCCGTGCCGACGTCCTCGCGCACAGCGGCCCGCTGATCCGGGTCCGGTCGAAGGACCTCGCAGCCGCAGGCGTCGAGCGGGTGCCGCGGACCACGGGCGTCCGCGACGGGCTGCCCGCGCTCGACGACGGTCGGACGCTGGATGTCTCCACGATCGTCTGGTGCACCGGGTTCGACCCGGACCACAGCTGGATCGACCTGCCGGTGTTCGGCGCCGACGGCGTGCTGCAGCACGAGCGGGGCGTGACCGCCGAGCACGGGCTGTACTTCCTCGGCCTCGTGTTCCAGCACTCTCTGGCCTCCTCGATGGTCCACGGCGTCGGGGCTGATGCGGCCTACATCGCCGGCCAGGTCGCGGACCGCGTCGCGAGCGAGACGGCGGCCGTGCCTGCGTAGCCGCTACGGTGCGGTATGACCGCGGGGAGCCGACTCGGTGACTACCTGCGGGCGCGGCGCGACCGGCTCCAACCGCAGGACGTCGGTCTGGTGGTGGGCCCGGGCGCGCGCCGGGTCCCGGGTCTGAGGCGCGAAGAGGTCGCCGTCCTGGCCGGCGTGAGCACGAACTACTACCTCCGCCTCGAGCAGGGCCGCGACGCCAACCCCTCCAGCCAGGTGCTGGACGCCCTGGCGCGCGCCCTGCGGCTCGATGCCGTCGCCACCGACCACCTCCGCGCGCTCGCGCGGCCGGCGGAGCTCCCCGTCGCCCCCGATCACGCCGACGTCGTCGACGAGGCGATCCTCTGGCTCATCGACTCGTGGCCGCTCACCGCCGCGGTGGTGCACAGCCGGCACGTCGACGTGCTCGCCTCGAACGCCCTGGCGCGCCGGCTGAACCCGAGCTTCCGCGTCGGTGTCAACAGCGTCCTGTCGCTCTTCACGGACTCGGCCGAGCGACTGTTCCACGCGGACTGGGACGGCCTGGCCGCCCGTTCGGTCGCCCTGCTGCGGGGGATGACCCAGTCCCGCGTCGGGGACGCCCGACTGGACGAGCTCGTCGCGGAGGGCTCCGCGAGCAGCGCGCTGTTCCGGGAGCTCTGGGAACGCCAGGACGTCCGCCGCGTCGGGACCGGCACGCACGTCCTGCGCCACCCGCTCGTCGGCGAGCTGCGCCTGAGCTATCTGCGACTGCCTCTGGTCGACACCGACGGTCAGTCGCTCTTCCTCTACAACGCGGAGCCGGGGTCTCCCAGCGCGGCGGCGATGCAGCGGCTGGCGGACTCTGGGTGGGACCAGCAGGGACAGGAAACGGCCACGCGCGAGGTCTAGCGTCGCCCTCGTGGACCTCCATCTGGCGGGCAAGGTCGCGGTCGTCACCGGCGCGAGCAAGGGCATCGGCCTCGCGGTCACGCGTGCGCTCGTCGCCGAGGGTGTGAACGTGGTCGCGGGCGCCCGCACGATCACGGACGAGCTCGTCGCCCTGTCCGACACGGGGCAGGTCCTAGCCGTCGCGGTCGACCTCGCCGACGCCGACACCCCGGCGGAGCTGGTGTCCCGGTCCGCGCACTTCGGTGGGCTGGACATCCTCGTGAACAACGTCGGCGCCGTCACCCCGCGCACGAGCGGCTTTCTCGACGTCAGCGACGACGACTGGCACGCCACCCTCAACCTCACCCTGATGGCCGCCGTCCGTACGACGCGTGCCGCCATCCCCCTGCTCCTCGACCGCGGCGCCGGCACCGTGGTGACGATCTGCTCGGTCAACGCCTACCTGCCCGATCCCGGGGTGATCGACTACTCGGCCACCAAGGCGGCGGTCTGGAACCTGTCCAAGTCGCTGTCCAAGGAGTTCGGGCCGCGGGGTCTGCGTTTCAACACCGTCAGCCCCGGACCGGTGTCGACGCCCCTCTGGCTCGGCGAGGGCGGGGTCGCGGCGACGGTGGCGGCGAGCATGGGCATCTCGTTCGACGAGGCCCGGACGCGGATCATCGACAGCGCCGGCGGGTTCTCGACCGGCCGCTTCACGGAACCGGAGGAGGTCGCCGACCTCGTCCTGCTGCTGGCCAGCGACCGCGCGGGCAACATCACCGGATCCGACGTGCTCATCGACGGCGGCTTCGCCAAGCAGCTCTGACCACCCTCTGAAGGAGCACCCATGTCGAGAACCCCGGTCGTCTTCATCCACGGTCTCTGGATCCACTCGTCGGCCTGGGCGCCGTGGCTCGAGCTCTTCGCCTCGCGCGGGTACGACCCGAGCGCGCCGGGCTGGCCCGGTGACGCGGACACGGTCGCGGAGACGCGTGCCGCTGCGGACGCCCTCGACGACGTCGGGATCGAGCAGATCTGCCACCACTACGCCGACGTCATCGAGACGCTCGACGCCAAGCCCATCGTCATCGGGCACTCCTTCGGTGGGCTGATCGCGCAGGAGCTGCTGGCCAACGACCTGGCCGTCGCCGCCGTCGCCATCGACCCGGCACCCATCAAGGGCGTCAAGACGCTGCCGTTCTCGCAGCTGCGCTCGGGCTTCCCGGTGCTCGGCAACCCGGCGAACAAGAAGCGGACCGTCTCGCTCACGGCCAAGCAGTTCCGGTACAGCTTCGGCAACACCCTGACCGAGGAGGAGTCCGACGCGCTGTTCGAGGCGTGGACCATCCCCGGGCCGGGTCGCCCGCTCTTCGAGGACGCCACGGCGAACTTCCGGCGGAACTCGCCCGCCAGGGTCGACACCCACCACGCCGTCCGCGGCCCGCTGCTGCTCACCTCCGGCAGCGAGGACCACACGGTGCCCAGGTCGGTCACCCTCGAGGTCGCGAAGATGTACGCGGACAACCCGAGCTCGATCACCGAGTACCACGAGTTCCCCGGCCGCGGGCACTCGCTGACGATCGATGCCGGGTGGCGGGACGTCGCCGACGTGGCCCTCGAGTGGCTCTCCGCGCAGCGCCTGGACGTCCCGGCCGCCGAGAGCGCCTAGAGGCCGAACACCTCGGCGGGCCTGCCGCGGACCAGGTCCACCACGGCGTCGGCCGCCTCGTCCTCGTCGAGCCGGTGGTCCGCCACGAGCCCCGCGAGGTAGCCGGCGTCGAGCCGGCGCGCCATGTCGTGCCGCGCCGGGATCGAGCAGATGGCCCGGGTGTCGTCGATGAACCCGCTGGTCCGGGACAACCCGGCGGTCTCGGAGACGGCGGACCGCCAGCGCCGGATGGCGTCGGGAGCGTCGAGGAACCACCAGGGCGCGCCGACGTACACGGACGGGTAGAAGCCTGCCAGTGGCGCGAGCTCGCGGGAGAACACCGACTCGTCGAGCGTGAAGAGCACCAGCGTGAGGTTCGGGTGGGTGCCGTAGCGCTCGAGGAGCGGACGCAGCGCATCCGTGAAGGCGCCCGGCAGGGGCAGGTCGTGCCCGGTGTCCGGGCCGAACCGGGCGCCGGTCGGCCGGTGGTGTCCGCGGCGAACCCCGGGGTGGAGGGTCATGGTCAGACCGTCCTGCGTCGCCATGCGGGCCATCTCCAGCAGCATGTGCCGGCGCAGGGCGGTCGTCTGGAGCTCCGGTGCCTGGCCGGCCAGCGCCGCGCGGTAGATCCGCTCCGCCTCCACCGCGTCGAGCGGCTCGGTGCCGACATCCTCGTGGCTGTGGTCGGTGGACACGCCCCCGTGCCGCCGGAAGTGCTCGCGCCGGTCCTCCATCGCGGCCACCCACCCCGCGTAGGAGCCGGTGTCCACCCCTGCGACCGCGCCCAGGTGGAGCACGTCGCGTGCCCAGTCGGGGCGCCCGGCCTCGAGGTACCTGTCGGGCCGGAACGTCGGCACCACCCGGCCGGTGAAGGTCGGGTCGTCCCGCAGGGCCGCGTGCGCTGCCAGGTCGTCCGCCGGGTCGTCGGTGGTGGCGAGGACCTCGATCCGGAACCGGTCGAACAGCGCCCGTGGCCGGAACGTGGGTTGCACGAGCTGGTCGGCGATCCCGTCGTAGAGGTCGTCGGCCGTCTCGGCGCTCGGCCGGACGTCCAGACCGAACACGTCGACCAACGCGCTCTCCAGCCAGTACTTCACAGGCGTGCCGCGGTAGACCGACCAGTTCTGGCAGAGCAGCCGCCAGGCCTCGCGGGCTGCCGCGGGGGACAGGGTGCCCTGCCCCACCCCGAGCCGGTCGAGCGGGACGCCGGACGCGTGCAGCAGGCGGGTGACGTAGTGGTCGGGGGTGACCAGCAACGACGTCGGGTCGGTGAACGGCTGGTCGTCCAGGAGCAGCCGGGCCTCGACGTGCCCGTGCGGGGACAGGATCGGCAGGTCGCGGACCTCGTCGTAGAGGCGCCGGGCGATGGAACGGACCTCGGGGGCGGTGGGCAGCAGCCGGTCCGGGTGGAGGCGCAGGGCCTCGGTGGTGGCGATCGACACGGTCAGTCCTCCCGTGCGGCGCGACGCGCGGCGACCTCGGCCACCATGGTGCGGAACCGGGTCTCGGTCAGCGGGTAGAAGATCATGATCAGGACGCCGACGAGGATGAACGCGGCAGGGACGAAGCCGGCGATGAAGCGGATGCCGTCCTGCGTCGCCTCGCTCTGGACCTCCTGCTGCGCGATGTACCCGACGAAGCCGAGCCCGTACGCGGCAGCTGCACCACCGACGGCCTGCCCGACCTTGCGGGTGAACGAGAAGACCGCGTAGGTGGTGCCCTCGGTCCGCACGCCGGTCCGCCACTCGCCGTACTCGACGGTGTCGGCCTCCAGCGCCCACATCAGGGTGTTCACGGCCGCCATGCCGACCCCGTAGAGGCCGAAGAACGCGATGGCCAGGCCGGGACGGCTGGACGGGGTGAGGGCGATGCCGAGCGCCGCGACGATCGCGATGATGCTGGCGGAGATGTACGCCGGCTTCTTGCCGACGGCCCGCACGATCCGGGGGATGAAGCCGGCGACCACGAACATCACGCCGGTGCTCACGACCGTGAGGATGATGAAGTAGTTGGCGTCACCCAGCACGTCGCGGGCGTAGTACGCCTGCACGGTCTGGAGCGTGAACATGCCGACCAGGAACGACAGCGCGCTGAGGCAGAGCATGAGCAGCGGGCGGTTGCCCTTGAGGGTCCCGAGGCTCTGCTTGAGGGTCACGTGCGCCACGTCGCGGGCCACGCGCTCCTTCGACGTGGAGAACAGCAGCATGTAGAGGCCGAACCCGATGACGACGAACAGCAGCGTGGTCAAGGTGAGCGACTGCTGCAGGTTGTCGGAGTTCTTGATCTGCGGCGCGACGATGAAGGCCAGCGCGATGATCGTCGCCGCGGTACCCATCGAGCGGAAGCTGGCCAGCCGGGCGCGCTCCACGGGCTCCTGCGTCATGGCCGAGGCCAGGGAGCCGTACGGGATGTTCACCAGGCTGTACGCCAGGCCGAGCAGCGCGTACGTGGCGTAGGCGTAGATGAGCTTGCCCGTGCCGCCCAGGCCGCCGGGGACCGTGAAGGTCGCCACGGAGAGCAGCAGCAGGGGGAGCGAGCCGAACAGGAAGAACGGCCGGAACTTGCCCCACCGGGTCATGGTCTTGTCGACCTGGCGGCCCGCCCAGATGTCGGCGAACGCGTCCCAGACCCGCACGACGAGGAACAGCGTCCCCGCGGCGGCGGCCGAGATGCCGACCACGTCGGTGTAGTAGAGCAGCAGGAACATCGACGTCATCGAGAACGCCAGGTTGTTGCCCGCGTCGCCGGCGGCGTACCCGAGGTACGTGCGGAACCGGAGCTTCGGAGCGGGGGACGTGCTGGGGGTGGTGATCGGGTCGGAGACAGCGACGGTGCTGGTCATGTCGACTCCTCGGTCGGGCCGCGGGGCGGCAGGGTTGCGGGGATGAGGGCTGGTCATGGCTTCGTGGTCCAGCGGCGGCGCAGCACGTGCGCGGCGGCCTTCGGGCGGCGGTCACGGGTGAACACGCCCTTCTTGTTGCCGTCCACCCGGAACACGGAGGTGGAGGACGTGGCGAAGTCGGCGAAGTTCCACACCTGCTCGCCGACGACGGCGTCGACCGCGTCGAACACGCGGTGGTTCATGTCCAGGTACTCGACCTGGTACTCCTCGGACCACGGCTGCGGGGTCAGGGAGTGCACGCCGGCGACGGTGTCGGCGCCGTACTCGGTGATGATGATCGGCTTGCCCTCGGTGGCCCACTGCTGGAGCTCGGACAGCCACGCGGCCTCGGCGGCGACCAGGTCGCCCGTGTTGACGTACCAGCCGTAGTACCGGTTGAGCATGAGCACGTCGCCCAGTTCGGACACCTGGCACGTGCCGTGCGGCGCGAGCATCACGTTGACGAAGCCGACCGGACGGCTGGTGTCCAGCTCGCGGGTCAGGGCGAACAGCGGCTCGAAGTACGCGCGCGCCGCGTCGGTGTCGGACTCGGGCTCGTTGGCGATCGACCAGAGCACGACGCTCGGGTGGTTCTTGTCCCGCGTGATCAGCTCCCGGATCGCCTGCTTGTGGGCCTCCTGGCTCACGTCGTTGACGGTCTCGGGGGAGAAGGTGGTGTAGTTCTGGCCGCCGAAGATGCCGCCGGCCAGGCCCATGTTCTGCCCGACCGCGGCGACCTCGTCGATGACGACGATGCCCGTGCGGTCCGCGTAGTCGTAGACCTCCTCGGCGTACGGGTAGTGCGCCGTGCGGAACGAGTTGGCGCCGATCCAGTCGAGCAGCTCGAAGTCGTGCACCAGGAAGGCGTCGTCGTGGCCCTTGCCGCGCACGGCGGAGTCCTCGTGCTTGCCGAAGCCCTGGAAGTAGAACGGCTCGCCGTTGATGAGGAACTGCGTCCCGCGCACCTCGACCGTGCGGATCCCGACGCTCTGGTGGTAGCTGTCGATCGAGGCGCCCGATGCGTCCACCAGCTCGACTTCGGCGTCGTAGAGGTAGCCGTCGCCGGGAGCCCACAGGTGGGCGTCGGGGACCTCGAGCTCACCGCGCGAGCCCTCGGCGGTCGCGACGGTCACCCCGTCCGCGTCCCGCAGCGTCACCCGCACCGCGGCATCGCCGGCCACGGTCACCGCGTAGGCGACGACCCCCGTGGAGCCGCGGCGGTCGGTCGTGACCACGACGTCGTCGACGTAGGTGGTCGGCGTCGCGTACAGCCAGACCGACCGGTGCAGGCCGGCGTAGTTGAAGAAGTCGTGGAAGTACTGCTGCCGGCGGCCCTGCGGCGTCTCGTGCACGATGCCCGGGGGGATCGTCTGGAACGTCAGCTCGTTGTTCACCACGATCGTCACGCGGACCTCGTCGCCGGGGGAGACGAGCGCGGTGACGTCGGCCTCGAACGGCGTGTAGCCGCCCTCGTGGCGTGCCACCTCGGTGTCGCCGACCCAGACGACCGCGGCGTGCGTCGCCGAGTCGAACYGGAGCGCGACGCGCTGCCCGGCCCAGCCGCGGGGGACCCGCACGGTGGTCTGGTACCAGGCGTCGCCCACGTGGTCGCGTCCGGTCGTCCCGACGAGCACGTCGTTGTAGCTCGCCGGGACGGGCATGGACCGGGCCTCGGCCAGCGGACCCTCGTGCCAGCCCTGCTGACGGCCGGCGCCCGTGGCGTCGAGGCGGAAGTCCCACAAGCCGTTCAGGGACTTGCGCTCGCGGCTCACGGTGTCCTGGGGACGAAGCATCGGTGCTCTCCTCTCATCGCCGGCGAGGCATCTGCGCATCGGCCGGTGTTCTCATTGAGGACCCGTGATCCCGGGACGACAAGCGGTTGCCATGACTTGTCGCGGTGCCTACCGTTCGAGGCGTGGACGAGCACAAGGTGCCGACGATCTACGACGTGGCCGCGGCTTGCGGCGTCGCTCCGTCCACCGTCTCCCGGGCGTTCTCACGGCCGGGGAGGGTCAACGCCGAGACCGCCGCCAGGATCCGCCAGGTCGCCGAGGAGATGGGCTACCGCGCCAACCCGCTGGCGCGGGCGCTGCCCACCGGCAAGACGTCGCTGCTGGCGCTGGTGGTCTCGGACGTGACCAACCCGTTCTACTTCGAGATCATCCGCGGTGCGGAGATGGCCGCGACGGAGGCGGACTACACGCTCCTGGTCGCGGACGTGCACGAGTCCGCGACCGCCGAGCGCAAGGCGCTGGAGCGCGCGCTGCCGCTGGTCGAGGGCGTCGTGCTCGGGACGTCCMGCATGTCGGACTCGGCCATCCGCGTGATGGCGCAGCAGCGCCCGACCGTCGTGCTCAACCGGGTGCTCACCGGGATCCCGAGCGTGATCACCGACAACGCCCGGGGCGCGCGGCGCGCCGTGGAGCATCTGGCGTCGCTCGAGCACCGGGCCATCGGCTACCTCGCCGGACCGGAGGCGTCCTGGGCCGACGGGATGCGCTGGCGCGCGATGCGCGAGGCAGCGGAGATGCTGGACCTCCGGGTGCAGAGGTTCGGTCCGTTCGCGCCGACGCTCGCCGGAGGCGGGGAGGCGGCGGCCGTCATCGCAGCCTCGAACGTCACCGCGGTCGTGGCGTACAACGACCTCGTCGCGATCGGGCTGATGCGCGGGCTCGCGGCGCTCGACGTGCGAGTGCCACGGGACGTCAGCGTGGTCGGCTTCGACAACATCTTCGGTGCCGAGATCTGCTCGCCTGCGCTGACCACCGTGGCCGCGCCGCTGGCGGCGCTCGGCAAGTACGCGGTGCAGACGCTGCTGGCCGGGATGTCGTCGCGCACGCCTCCCCAGGTGCGTCCCGCGCTGCTGCCGGCCGAGCTCGTCGTGCGGGACTCGACGGCGCGGCGCGCGCGACGACGGCGGTCGTGACGGTTCGACAGGACAAGTCATGGCAACCGATTGCCATCGCCGCGGCGGGTGGCGCTCAATGGTGGAGGACCGACGAGGGTCCGACGACCAGGAGGTGAGCCGTGCACGACGGAACAGGCTGGGAGCGCACCGAGCCCCCCGCACCGGTGCGGATCGTGCACCTCGGGCTGGGAGCCTTCGCCCGGGCACACCTCCTCTGGTACACCCAGGGGGCGAACGAGGTGGGCGGTGCCGAGCAGTGGGGCGTCGCGGCCYTCACCGGCAGGTCCGCCGCCGCCGCCGAGACGCTCGCACGGCAGGACGGGCGCTACACGCTGCTGGTCCGCTCACCCGAGGGCGACGCGCCGACGACGATCGACGCCCTGGTGGCGGTCCACGACGGCGCGGACGCCGACGCCTGGCGCGAGTACTTCCGCCGGCGCGAGGTCGGTGTCGTCACCCTGACCGTGACCGAGGCCGGCTACCGACGCACGTCCGCGGGCGAGATCGACCGCCACGATCCCGACGTCGCGTCCGACATCGAGCGGCTCCGCGACGGGTCGCCGGCCGTGACCGCGCCGGGCCGGCTCGTCGACGGCCTGCGGGCCCGCCGCGCGTCGGGGAGCGGTCCGATCGCCATCGTGAGCTGCGACAACCTCCCGGACAACGGCCGCGTGGCTCGTCGGGTCACGCTGGAGCTGGCCTCGGCGGTGGACGAGTCGCTCGCCGCCTGGATCGAGGAGCACGTCTCGTTCGTCTCCACGATGGTCGACCGGATCACGCCGGCCACCACCGAGGCGGACCGCGCGATCGTGCGGAAGCTGACGGGACGCGAGGACCGTTCCCCGGTGGTCACCGAGCCGTTCAGCGAGTGGGTGCTCGACGGCGAGTTCCCGGCGGGTCGTCCGCGGTGGGAGGTCGCCGGCGCGCAGCTCGTGGACGACCTCGAGCCGTACGAGCGCCGCAAGCTCTGGCTGCTCAACGCCGGCCACTCGCTGCTCGCGTACGAGGGCCTGGCCCGCGGCCTGTCCACGGTGGCCGAGGCCTTCGCCGACCCGGCCTGCCGCGCCGAGCTCGAGCAGCTGTGGACCGAGGCGGCCGAGGTCCTCCCGCTGTCCGTGCAGGACACGACCGCTGCTCTGCGGACCCGGTTCGCCAACGCCCGCATCGAGCACCGGCTCGCGCAGATCGCCAAGGACGGGTCCGTGAAGCTTCCCGTCCGGATCATGGCCGTCGCGCAGGAGCGCGCCACCGCGGGCCTCCCCGTCGGACGCGCGGCTGCAGGGGTCGTCGCCGCCTGGATCCATCACCTCGAGACCGTCGACCCGTCGTCGTCCGACCCCGGCGCCGCCGATCTCGCCGCCCGGCTGCGCGACCAGGGCAGCTCGGCCCGCGCCGCCCTGGCCCTCGAGCTCATCGCCCCGCGACTCGCCCGCAAGGACGTCTTCGCCCGGCACGTGTCCGAGCGGCTCGCCGTCCACCGTCCCGCCCATCCCACCCTCGCAGGAGCCCGACCATGAAGATCGTCACCGCCGACGTCATCGTCACCAGCCCGAACCGCAACTTCGTCACCCTGAAGATCACCACCGACGACGGCCTGACCGGTCTCGGCGACGCCACCCTGAACGGCCGCGAGCTCGCTGTGGTCAGCTACCTGCGGGACCACGTCGCCCCGCTGCTGATCGGCCGCGACGCGAGCCGGGTCGAGGACACCTGGCAATTCCTGTACCGCAGCGGGTACTGGCGCCGGGGCCCGGTGACCATGGCCGCGATCGCCGCGGTGGACATGGCCCTCTGGGACATCAAGGGCAAGGCCGCGGGCATGCCGGTCTACCAGCTGCTGGGCGGTGCGAGCCGGAACGGTCTGATGGCGTACGGGCACGCGTCGGGCGTCGACCTGCCGTCCCTCTTCGACTCGATCCGCGAGCACCAGGAGCAGGGCTACCGCTCGATCCGGGTGCAGACCGGGGTCCCCGGCCTGAAGGCCATCTACGGCATCGCCGCGCAGTCGACGGGGGAGGAGCGGTACGACCACGAGCCCGCCCAGCGCGGTGCGTACCCCGCCGAGGAGGACTGGGACACCCGCGCGTACCTGCGGCACCTGCCGACCGTGTTCGAGGCCGTGCGCCACGAGTTCGGGCCGGACCTGCCTCTGCTGCACGACGGGCACCACCGGATGACGCCGATCCAGGCCGCGAGGCTGGGCAAGTCGCTCGAGCCGTACGACCTGTTCTGGCTGGAGGACTGCACGCCGGCCGAGAACCAGGAGGCCCTGCGGCTCGTCCGTCAGCACACCACCACGCCGCTGGCCATCGGCGAGATCTTCAACACCGTGTGGGACTTCCAGTCGCTCATCAAGGAGCAGCTGATCGACTACGTCCGGGCCGCCTCCACCCACTTCGGCGGGATCAGCCCCCTGAAGAAGGTCATGGACTATGCCGCGCAGTACCAGGTGAAGTCCGGGTTCCACGGACCGACGGACATCTCACCGGTGGGTCTCGCCGCCCAGATGCACGTGGGCCTGGCCATCCACAACTTCGGCATCCAGGAGTACATGCAGCACGGGGCCAAGACCAACGCGGTGTTCCAGCAGTCGTTCACCTTCACGGACGGCTACCTGCACCCGGGCGACAACCCCGGGCTCGGGGTGGAGCTGGACGTCGACGAGGCCGGCACGTACCCGTACGAGACCGCCTACCTGCCGTACAACCGGCTGGCTGACGGAACGGTCCACGACTGGTGAGCCACGTCGTCGTCATGGGGGTGTCCGGCTGCGGGAAGTCCACGGTCGGGTCGCTGCTCGCGGACCGGCTCGGCGTCCCGTTCCTCGACGCCGACAGCCTGCACCCGCCCGCCAACCTCGCGAAGATGTCCGGTGGCACGCCGCTCGACGACGCCGACCGGTGGCCCTGGCTCCGGCTCGTCGGGTCCGCGCTGGCGGCGGTGCCGGACGGCACGGTCGTGGCGTGCTCGGCGCTGCGCCGGGCGTACCGGGACGTCCTGCGCGAGGCCGCACCGGACGTCCGCTTCGTGCACCTCGTCGGCACCCACGCGCAGCTGTCGGCGCGTATGCGCTCCCGCGAGGGGCACTTCATGCCGGCGTCCCTGCTGGACACCCAGCTGGCCACGCTCGAGCCGCTCGGACCCGACGAGCGGGGGATCGAGCTCGACTGCACGCTCGATCCGAAGGAGCTGGTGCACCAGGGGTTGCGCGGCGCGCCGGACGGCTCAGGACGTGATGCCCGCCTCGGGACCGGCCCGCAGGCTGTGGTAGAGGTCGAAGGCGACGGCCGCCGCGCCCTCCGCGTCGGACGCGGCGCAGAGGCGGATCAGCTCCTCGTGCCGCTCGACGGAGTCGCGTCCGCCCGGTGAGGCGAACCTGAGCCRCTCGGCGCGGCGCAGCACCGGCGTGAACTGGTCGAGGACCGAGGCGAGCGAGCGGTTGCCGCTGACGGACACCGGCACGGCGTGCAGTGCGTCGTCGGCGCGCAGGGCCGCGTCGGCGTCGCCGTCGGCGATCGCCCGGGCGAACCGGCGGTTCGCGTCTCGCATCTGGGCCAGATCCGCCTCGGTCAGGCTCGGCACCGCCTCCCGGACTGCGAGCTCGTGCATCGCGGCGACCACGTCGCGGGCGTCCCACACGGCGCGCAGGTCGAGTGTCGTCACGGTCGTCGACCGGCCGGGGGACGCCACCACGAGCCCGGCGTGCGCGAGCCGCATCAGCGCCTCGCGCACCGGCGTGCGGCTGACACCGAGCCAGGTGGCCAGCTCCAGGTCCTTCAGCTGCTCGCCCGGCGCGAAGGTTCCGTCGACGATGGAGTCGCGCAGCCGACGGTAGACGTCGTCGCGCAGCAGCGTCCGGTCGACGGCGGGCACGTCCTGTGGGATCGGCATGCGATATATGGCACACGCGACCGTGTCGGACGTCAAGCGGCCGCGGGTCGATGCCTACTTTCGGTCGAGTCGGAGCACCAGCGTCCCGGTGTTCTCCGCGTTGCCGAGCTCCGTCAGCTCCAGCTCGCCGCTCGCGCCCACGTACCGTCCTGTCCCGCCGACGATGGCGAGGGTCTTCACGGGTGCGTTCGAGGCCCGGCCCTGAGCGACGACCTGGCCGTCGCGCAGCTGGTAGGACACCTGGCAGCTGAGGTTGATCGGGGGATCGGCCGGCACGACCGACGTCACGGTGCACGTGCCACCGCCCGCTCCGACGGTCTTCCCGTTCTGGAGCAGCGTGTCCTCGAACACGATCTGGTCGCCCCGGCTGGGGTTGAGCGCGGGGTCGTCGATGGCCGTGACCTCGCGGACGCCCGTGGCACTGAAGTCGAGCAGGAAGAACCCGCTGAACTGCACGTCGAACGTGATCACCCGGTCATGGCCCCGCGACCGGTCGGCCGGAGCAGGCCCGGCGGACCCGGCGGTGAGGACGAGGACGCCGAGGCCGGCGACGACGGCGGTGGTGAGTGCTGTGCGCATGACGACTCCTGACTCCGAGCTCGATGAGCCGCCTGGGTGCGGCTGAGTTCGACGGTCCGCGCTCCGGGGAGGAGCCGTCAAGGTCCCACTCACCCCTGTCGACCGTCGACCGGGATCGCTACCGTGGAGGATGGCTTCCACCCGGGTCGCCGCGGTCCAGGCAGCTCCCGTGCTCATGGATCAGCAGGCGTGCCTCGACAAGGCGGTGCTCCTGATCGGGCAGGCCGCCGCGACCGGCGCCCGCGTGGTGGTCTTCCCGGAGGCGTTCATCCCGGGCACGCCGATCTGGATGGACTCGAGGCCCATCTGGGACGGGGACGAGGAGTGGTTCGCCATGCTCGTCGACCAGGCTGTCGTCGTCCCCGGCCCGGTGACCGAGGCGCTCGGTGACGCGGCCCGCTCCGCTGGTGCCTACGTGGTGATCAACGTCGAGGAGCGGGAGCCGCACGGCGCCACGATCTACAACACCACCCTCCATCTCGGCCCGGACGGCACCCTGCTGGCCAAGCACCGCAAGCTCATGCCCACGGGTTCCGAGCGCACCGTCTGGGGGATGGGCGACGGCTCGACCCTGCCGGTCGTCGACACGCCCTACGGCCGGATCAGCGGGCTGACGTGCTGGGAGAACTACATGCCCCTGGCGCGGTTCTACCTCTATGCGCAGGGCGTCGACATCTGGACCGCGCCGACTCTGGCCGGCGGCGACGCGTGGGTCGCGACCCTGCGCCACATCGCTCGCGAGGGTCGCTGCTGCGTCATCGGCGCGAACCCCTGCACGCACGTCGACCAGATCCCCGCCGATTTCCCGCACCGCGACCAGGTCTGGACGGTCAAGGACGGTGACGGCGGCTGGGTGGAGCCCGGCAACAGCGTGATCGTCGGACCGAACGGCGAGCTGCTCGCCGGCCCGGTTCGTCACGAGGAGTCGATCCTCACCGCCGACGTGGACCTCGCGCACGTCCGTGCGGCGCGGCGGATGTTCGACCCCGCCGGGCACTACAACCGCCCGGACGACTTCCGGCTCACGGTCGACACCCGCCCGCGGCCGGCCTTCACTCTCGGCCACGAACAGCCCTGACACCAGCTGACACCATCGAGGCTTGACGTGACACCACGATGGTGTCACCATGGTGCTATGGACATCGGACAGTACGTCACCGACCTGCAGCGCCAGCTGGTGGAAGCCGCGGAGAACGGCACGGACGAGACCCGTGCCGTCGCCGAGCGCCTCGTCGCCGGGCTCGACGCGGCCGCTCGGCTCGTGCTGCTCGACGTCCTGTCGGCCGCCGCCGGCGAGATCACGCGCGACCTCGCACCCGGCTCCGTCGACCTCCGGCTCCGCGGACGCGAGATCGAGTTCGTGGTGTCCCAGGCCGCCGGCGAGCCCGAGACCGAGGACGCTCCTGCCGCGCCCGTCGACCTCGACGACGTGAGCACCTCACGCACGACGTTGCGTCTGCCCGACGCCCTCAAGGCCCGGGTGGACGAGGCGGCGATCGCTGACGGCCTGTCCGTCAACACGTGGCTCGTCCGCGCGATCGCGGCGGCCCTCCAACCCAAGCAGCGACGCAGCGCGCAGCGGACGCTGCGCACCGGCGACAGCTTCGCCGGCTGGGCGCGCTAACCCGCCCAGCCCTCCGACCCACCAGCCACGCGGACCCGCGGGGCCGGACG
>NZ_JBFUHU010000026.1:18628-24875 GCF_056402235.1 Cellulomonas sp. P4_B5_2 | reverse complement strand
GTCGTCTCCGTGAACGCGACGGGGGCGGGCGACCTGGCGAGCGCGGCCGACGCCGTCGTCGACGAGGTGCTCGCTCGCGCGACGGCCGTGCTCGTGGACGGGCACCACCTGGGCGCCGCTCGTCTGGTCGCCGCCGCCGGGCACGCCCGCGGCATCCCCGTGCTGCTCGACGGGGGCAGCTGGAAGCCGGGGCTGGAGGAGCTGATCGCCGACGTCGACCACGCGGTCCTGTCCGCCGACTTCGCAGTCCCCGGGGCGGCGCGGGGCGACGCGGTGCTCGACGCGGTCGCGGAGCTCGGCCCACGGTTCGTCGCGCAGTCGGCGGGCGGGGGTCCCGTCCGCATCCTCGCGACGAGCGCCGGGGGTGCGCGGACGTCGTCCGTCCTGCTGCCGCCCGAGGTGCCTGCGTCGGAGGTCGTCGACACCCTCGGGGCAGGTGACGTGCTGCACGGGGCGACCGCGGCAGCCCTCGCCCGCGGGGTGGACGTCCGTGCGGCGCTGGCCGAGGGGGTGCTCCGGGCGACCGAGTCGGTGCGCCACCGCGGTGCGCTCGGGTGGGCCTCGGGTCCGAGGGGGTCCTCGACCGTTCGGCCGAGCCGCTGAGCAGCGCGGATCCCTAGGCTGCGAGACATGATCGCGGCCCTGCGTCCCCTGTGGACCGCCCCCCGTGCGCCCGGCGCGCCCGCGCGGGTGTGGCGGGACTGGGTGCTCGTCGGCGTGCTCGTGCCGACCGCGGTCCTCGAGGCCGCGCTGCGCCAGGACGTGACGTGGCGTCCCGTGGCCCTGGCCGTCACTCTGGTGATCGTCGTGTCCTTGCTCTGGCGGCGCACCCACCCGCTGGCCGTGGTGGCCGGGGTGTTCGGCACGTTGACCCTCGTCGACGTCGCGGCGCTGGTCTCCGGGGCCGGCGAGGTCGCCCTCTACACCTCGGCCTGCGTTCTCGTCCTGCCGTATGCGCTGTGCCGCTGGGGGAGCGGTCGAGAGATCGTGCTCGGGCTGCCGCTCGTGGCGCTCAGTGCGGCGCTGGGGGTCGCCAGCACGTACACGGTCGTGCCCGACGCGATCATCGAGGTCGCGTTCGTCCTGTCGCCTGCGGCCATCGGTGCCGGGGTCCGGGCCGGCGCCGGCTCCCGGCTGCGCGAGCGGGACCAGGTGCGCGTGCGCGAGCGGGAGCAGCTGGCCCGGGAGCTGCACGACACGGTGGCGCACCACGTCTCGGCGATCGCGGTGCGCGCACAGGCGGGTCGCGTGGTGGCTGCGATCGACCCGGCCGCCGCCGTCGACGCGCTCCGGGTCATCGAGACCGAGGCGTCCCGCGCCCTCACGGAGATGCGCCTCATGGTCGGCGCGCTGCGGGACGACGGTGCCGCTGACCTCACGCCGCAGCGCGGGGTCGCCGACATCGAGCGTCTGGCCCGCGCGGTCAGCGGCCCGCCGCGGGTGGAGGTCGAGCTCGCCGGGGACCTCGACGACCTGCGGCCGGCGGTCGGCGCCGCCCTGTACCGGCTCGCCCAGGAGTCGGTGACCAACGCCGTCCGGCACGCCCGGCACGCCTCGCGGGTGACCGTCCGGGTCGCTGCCGACGACGAGCGCGTCCGCCTCACGGTCGCGGACGACGGCGAGCTGCAGGGTCGCGGCGGGACCGGGTACGGGATCGTCGGCATGACGGAGCGCGCCATCCTCCTGGGCGGCACGCTCGACGCCGGCCCCGGTCCGGACCGCGGCTGGACGGTGGCTGCGGTGCTGCCCAGGGCGGGGGCGGCCGCGTGACGGTCCGGGTGCTGGTCGCGGACGACCAGGAGATCGTGCGCACCGGGCTGGCGATGATCCTCGATGCGCAGCCCGGCATCGAGGTGGTCGGTCAGGCCGCGGACGGTCGCCAGGCGGTCTCGCTCGCCCGCCGGCTGCGTCCGGACGTCTGCCTGTTCGACATCCGGATGCCGGAGATGGACGGCATCGAGGCCACCCGGCTGCTCGCCGGCCCCGACGTCGCGGACCCGCTCGCGGTCGTCGTGATCACGACCTTCGACCTCGACGAGTACGTGCACGGGGCGCTCAGGGCCGGCGCGCGGGGCTTCCTGCTCAAGGACGCCGGCCCGGAGCTGCTGGTCCAGGCCGTGCACGCAGCGGCCGCCGGGGACGCGCTCATCGCGCCGAACGTCACGGTGCGGCTGCTCGCCACCTTCGCGGCCGCCGGGTCCCGCAGCCGGGTGGCCCAGCCGGTCGTCCCGCTGACCGGCCGCGAGGAGGAGGTGCTGGTCACGGTCGCGCGCGGCCGGACCAACGCCGAGATCGCCGACGAGCTGCACATCAGCCTGAGCACCGTGAAGACGCACCTCGGCAGCCTCATGGACAAGCTCGCCGCCCGGAACCGCGTCGAGCTGGCGATGTGGGCCTACGAGTCGGGGCGCATGGACGGCTGACCCAGCGCCTCACGGACCAGGGGAGCCACCTGCGTCCCGAGCAGCTCGATCGACCGGAGCGACTCCTTCTGCGGCACCCCGGACAGGTCCATCTGGAACGCCTGCCGGTCGTGGTGCAGCACCTCGTGCAGCGCGACGATCCGCTCGGCGATCTGCTCGGGCTCACCGATGAAGTAGGCGCCGCCGCGCGCCGCCTGCGACTCGTAGGAGATCCGGTTGGGCATCGGGAACCCGCGTTCCGACGAGATCCGGCGCATGGACTCCAGCCAGTACGGGTAGAAGTAGTCGCGCGCCGCCTTCCCGTCCTGCGCGACGAACCCCATCCCGGCGACGGACACGAACCGCGACGACTCGTCGTGCCCCGACTGCTCGTGCGCGCGCCGGTAGAGGTCCACCAGGGGCGCGAACTGGGCGGGCTGGCCGCCGATGATCGCGTAGCTGATCGGCAGCCCGAGCACGCCGGCGCGGACCGACGACTGCGGGTTGCCGCCGGTGGCCACGGCGATCTGCAGGTGGTGCCCGCGGCCGGGGTGGTCGAACGGCCGGGGGAGCACCAGGGCGTCGTCGAGGGCGGGCCGGAACCGCCCCTGCCACGTGATGCGCTCGTCCTCGTCGAGCTTCAGGAGCAGCTGGATCTTCTCGTCGTAGAGCGCGTCGTAGTCGTCGAGCGAGGCCCCGAACAGGGGGTAGGACTCGATGAAGGAGCCACGGCCGGCGAGCAGCTCGACACGACCCTCGGAGAGCAGGTCCATGGTCGTGAACTGCTGGTACACCCGCACGGGGTCCTCGGTGGAGAGCACGGTGACGGCGCTGCCGACGGTGATCCGGGACGTCTGCGCGAGCGCGGCCGCGATGACCGTGGACGGCGACGAGATCGCGTAGTCGGGACGGTGGTGCTCGCCGATGCCGACATAGTCGAGGCCGACCTCCTCGGCCAGCCTCACCCGCTCGAGCACCTCCCGGATCCGCTGACCGGGGGAGACCTTCGCCCCGCTGACGGGGTTGGGGTGGACGTCACCGAACGTGTACAGGCCGAGTTCCATGTCTGGGCGAACGCATCGACCTCATCGCCTGTTCCGCGCGTTCGCGCAGGTCACGTTGAATCGTTTCCGCCCTCGTCGTCCCACGAGTCGGGCGGGTGAACGTCCGGTCACGATGTGGTCACGGTCACAATCCGGGGTTGACTCAGATTTGTAAGGAAGGTCTACTAACAAACGTGACAACGACCACGCAGCCCCTCGCGGCGGCACACGGAGTCGGTCGGGCGCTGCGCCCGACGGGCAAGGTGCTGCCCGAGCACGCGCGTGCGCACAACCGGTCCCTGGTGCTCGCGCACCTCTTCCACATCGGCCCGGCCTCTCGCGCGGACATCGCCCGCAGCACCGGGCTGACGCGCGTCACGGTGTCGGGGATGGTCGCCGCGCTGATCGCCGAGGGGCTCGTCGAGGAGCTGGGCGTCCGCGTCGAGGGCAAGGTCGGCAAGCCGGCCACGCTGGTCGGGATGCGGACCGAGGCGTTCCAGATCGTCGCCGTGGACCTCACCAACGACACGCACCTGCTTGGTGCCGTGCTGACGCTCGTCGGCGCGGTCGTCGTCCGTCGGTCGGTCGCCCTCGAGGGGCGCACCGGGCAGCCCGCTGCCGAGCTGCTCGAGAGCCTGTGCCAGGAGCTGCTCGCCGCCGCGACCCGCCCGGTCATCGGCGTCGGCATCGCCTCCCCGGGCGTCATCGACCTCGACGGCAGGGTCGTCCAGGCGCCCAACCGTGGCTGGTACGACCTGCCCCTGGCGGCGAACCTCACTGAGAGCCTCGGCGTCCCGGTGCACGTGGCCAACGACGCCAACACCCGGGCGCTCGGCGAGTTCACCTACGGCAACGCGGCGGGCTCCGGCTGCATGGTCCTCACCATCGGCGAGGGCGTCGGCGCCGGCATCGTCGTGGACGGCGCCCTCGTGCTCGGCCGGCACCACGCGGCCGGGGAGATCGGGCACGTCACCGTCGTCGACGGCGACGCGCGCGACGAGCCCCCGCTGGACTGCGCGTGCGGCCGCACCGGCTGCCTCGAGACCGTGCTGAGCGTCCCGGCCCTGCGCCGCCGGACCGCCGGCCTCACCCCCGAAGAGTCCGACGCCGCCCTGGCGTCGGTCGGACGGCTGCTGGGCATCGCCCTCGCACCCGTCGTCAGTGCGCTCGACCTCGCGGAGGTCCTGCTCTCCGGCCCCCCGGAGCTGCTGGACGGTCCTCTGCGCGAGTCGGCGCTGGCCACCGTCCGCGCACGCACGATGCCCGTCATCGGGCACGGACTGGCACTGCGGATGGGATCCCTCGACGAGGACGGGGCTCTCGCTGGCGCGGCAGTCCTGGTCCTGTCAGGCCAGCTGGGGGTCTCGTGACGACCCCCAGCCGGCCCACTGCAGGTCGGAAGAACCACCCGGCGGCGCCGTCCGGCGCTCGCCTCGCTCACGGGAGGAACCCCAACGTGAAGATCCTACGTTTCGCGGCCGTCGGCGTGGCGGCCGCGCTCACGCTCACCGCCTGTGGCACCGGCGACGACGCCGGCGACACGCCGAGCGCGAGCACCGGCACGCCCGAGCCCGCCACGATCAAGCTCTGGCTCAACGGTGCCGACACCCCGGACGCCCTGCGTGAGTACCTGACGACGACGTTCGAGTCGGAGAACCCCGGCTCGAAGCTCGTCATCGAGGAGCAGGACTGGAACGGCCTCGTGCCGCGCCTCCAGACCGCGCTGGGTTCGGCCGACCAGACGCCCGACGTGGTCGAGATCGGCAACACGCAGTCGCCGACCTTCACCTACGCCGGCGCGTTCGCCGACATCACCGACATGTACGACGAGCTCGGCGGCGAGAAGCTGCTCCAGGGCTTCGTCGACGCAGGCAGCGCGGACGGCAAGTTCTACGCCGCTCCGTACTACTCCGGCGCACGCGCCGTGTTCTACAACAAGGACGCGTTCGCCGCGGCGGGCATCGAGGTCCCCACCACGCTCGCCGACTTCAGCGAGGCCGCCAAGAAGCTGCAGTCCGACACCCAGTCGGGCTTCTGGTTCCCCGGCCAGGACTGGTACAACGGCGCCGCGTGGATCTACACCAACGGCGGTGACCTGGCGGTCAAGGACGGCGACTCCTGGAAGGGCGCGCTCTCCTCGCCGGAGTCGATCAAGGGCCTCGAGGAGGTCCAGGACCTGTTCGCCAACGCGACCAACGCGCCGGCCGACAGCGACTCCGCCGACCCGTGGGTGCCGTTCAACGCGGGCCAGTCGGCCATGTTCTCCGCGCCGACGTGGGCACGGTGGAGCATCGACCTGCCCGCCTGCAACAAGGCCGTCGACCCCGACGACACGTCGGACGCGGCCAAGGCGCTGCGCGGCGAGCAGCAGGCCTGCAACGAGGAGCACACCGGTGTCTTCGCGCTGCCGGGTCTGGACGAGGGCTCCTACGCGAACGGCTTCGCCGGCGGCTCGAACATCGCCATCGCGGCGAAGTCCAAGCACCCCGAGCTGGCCAAGAGCCTCGTGCGGATCATGTTCACCGAGGAGTTCCAGAACATGCTCGGCGAGAACGGCCTGATCCCGGGCAACACGGAGTACGCCGCCTCGATGGGTGACGACGTGTACGCCCAGGCCGCTGTCGCCGCCGCGCTCAACGCCAAGCTCACGCCGGCGGCCGAGAAGTGGGCCGACGTCGAGGGTGACCGCATCCTGGAGGACTTCTTCCAGAAGCTCGCCACCGGTGCGGACGYCAAGGAGGCTGCCGCCGAGGCGGACCAGCTCCTCGAGGACGCGCTGAACTGATCACGGCTCCGGGGGGG
>NZ_JBFUHU010000026.1:0-18528 GCF_056402235.1 Cellulomonas sp. P4_B5_2 | reverse complement strand
GGCCAGACCGGACCAGGTGATCCCGGTGCGGCCGGGCCTGCCCTCGCAGGCCGGCCCGGTTGCGCCACCAGACAGGAGCTCTCCCCATGGCAGCCACTGCCCCCGCGCTGCAGCAGGACGACGCAGCCGTCGTCTTCCCGCGCCGCCGCCGCCGCAAGCTCGGCGTGTACGGCCTGCTCGTCCCCGCCGCGATCCTCATGGGCGTCGCGCTCGGCTACCCGCTGGTCCGCCAGTTCGTCATCTCCTTCCAGGAGTACGGCCTGCGCCAGCAGTTCGGGCAGCCCGCCGAGTGGGTGGGCCTGCAGAACTACACCGAGCTGCTGACGGACCCCTACGTGTGGACCGTCATCGGCAGGTCGATCGCGTTCTGCCTGGTGAACGCCGCGGTGACCATGCTCGTCGGCGTCGCGTTCGCGGTGCTCATGACCCGGATCGGCCGGGCCTCGCGCATCACGCTGCAGGTGGCGCTGCTGCTCGCCTGGGGCACGCCGGTTCTGGCGTCGATGACCGTGTGGCAGTGGTTGTTCGACTCGCAGTACGGCGTCATCAACTACGTGCTCGCCCACGTCTTCGGGCTGGACGACATGGCCGGCCACTCGTGGATCATCCAGCCGCTGTCGTTCTACTTCGTCGCGACCGTCATCGTGGTCTGGATGTCCGTGCCGTTCGTGGCGTTCTCGGTCTACGCGGGGCTGCTGCAGGTGCCCGAGGAGACGATGGAGGCGGCCCAGCTCGACGGGGCGTCGTCCCGCCAGCGGTTCTGGAACATCACCATCCCGATGGTCCGGCCGGTGCTGTCGATCGTCCTGCTGCTGCAGGTCATCTGGGACTTCAAGGTCTTCACGCAGATCTACGTGCTCCAGCGCGCGGGCGCACCGACCCGCGAGACCAACCTGCTGGGCACCCTCATCTACTCGTACGCCAGCGAGTTCTCGCTGGCCGGCGCGCTGGCCACGATCATGCTGGTGATCACGCTCGCCCTCACCGGGTTCTACATCCGGCAGATGCTGAAGGAGGACGAGCTGTGAGCGCCCTCGCCACACCCGCCCCGACCACGCTGGACCCCGTGGCGGGCCGCCCGGTGCGCTCCTCGGAGGCCGGACGCGCGCAGTCCCGCGGCGGTCGCCGCGCGCTCGGCGTGCTGGCCGTCGTCCTGTCGGTCGCCTGGGTGTTCCCCATCTACTGGATGATCAACAGCGCCTTCCTGCCGCTGAACAAGCTGCAGACGCCGACCCCCACGTTCTTCCCGGTCCAGGGGACACTGTCGAACTTCCGGCGCGTGCTCGACGACCCGAGCTTCTGGGCGTCCATGCGGGTGTCCCTCGCGGTGGTCGCGATCGTGTTGGTCGCCGCCCTGATCTTCGCGTTCCTGGCGGCGCTCGCGGTGAGCCGGTTCCGGTTCCGCGGCCGCAAGGGCTTCATCCTGACGATCCTCGTGGTGCAGATGATCCCGGCCGAGGGCCTGTTCATCTCGCAGTACCAGATGCTCGACGGCTGGAACCTGGTGAACAAGGTGGCGGGCCTCGCGCTCGTCTACACCGCGGCGATCCTGCCCTTCACCATCTGGATGCTGCGTGGCTTCGTGGCCGGCGTGCCCATCGAGCTCGAGGAGGCCGGGATGGTCGACGGCCTGTCACGCACCGGCGCGTTCTTCCGCATCACGTTCCCGCTGCTGGCCCCCGGGCTGGTCGCCGCCGGCGTGTACGGCTTCCTGCAGGCGTGGAACGAGTACACCCTTGCCCTCGTCGTCATGACCGACCCGGCCCAGCGCACCCTCCCGCTCTGGTTGCAGGGGCTCGTCGAGTCCAACCGGGCCACCGACTGGGGCGTGGTCATGGCAGGGTCCGCACTGATCGCGATCCCCGTGATCGTGTTCTTCCTCTTCGTCCAGAACAAGATGACGTCCGGGCTCGTCGCGGGTGCGGTGAAGGGCTGACGTGAGCACGCAGGGGATCCCGACGCCGCCGAGGCGCACGTCGGACGGGGGAGCGCGGCCGTGGTCGGTCGGACTGGACGTCGGGGGCACCAAGGTGCTCGGCGTGCTGCTGGACGCCGGCGGGGTGGTCCGCCACCAGCTGCGGTCGGCCACGGTCGCCGGAGCTGCCGGGGTGGTCGCCACGGCGGTCGCCGTGGTCGAGGAGCTGGCCGCGGGCGCGGGCATCGCGGTCGGCGAGCTGGCCGGGGTGGGCATCGGCCTGCCCGGGGTGGTCGACCCCACCGACGGCACCGTCGAGCACGCGGTCAACCTCGGCATCGAGGAGCGCACCCCGCTCGCGGCCCTGGTCGCCGAGCGGCTCGGGGTGCGCGTCCGCGTGGAGAACGACCTGACGGTCGCGGTCGTCGGCGCCGCCCACACGGTGGACGGCGAGCACGCCTCGACGGACGACGCCGTGGTGCACGACCTCGCGTTCCTGGCGCTCGGCACGGGCCTGGCCGCCGGTCTGCTCCTCGAGGGCCGGCTGCGACGGGGGTCCACGGGCGGGGCGGGGGAGATCGGTCACCTGACGCTCGTGCCCGACGGGCTGCCGTGCAAGTGCGGCCAGCTGGGCTGCCTCGAGCAGTACGCCTCCGGGTCGGCGCTGGACGCCGCCTGGCCCAGCCGGTACGGACGTCCCGCCCCCGAGGAGCTGTTCGCCGCGGCCGAGGCCGGTGACGCGCGCGCGGTCGAGATCCGGGACCAGTTCGCGTGGGCGGTCGCCGCCGCGGTGCGGATCCTGGTGCTGACCTGCGACGTCGAGCTGGTGGTGATCGGCGGCGGCGTGAGCGCGCTCGGCCAGCCGCTGCTGCGGGCGGTCACGGCGGAGCTCGAGAGGGAGGCGCAGGCGTCTCCGTTCCTCGCCACCATGGGTCTGGCGAAGCGTGTGAGTCTTGCCCCCGCCGACGTTCCCGTCGGCGCGGTCGGTGCGGCCCTGCTGGGCAGAGGGGAGTACGTCTGATGGAGGTCGTCATCGCGCCGGGTCCGGAGCTGGGACGCCTGGCCGCCTCGGCCGTCGAGCAGCTCGTGCGGGCGCAGCCCGACGCGGTGCTGGGGCTCGCCACCGGATCGAGCCCGCTCGCCGTCTACGACGAGCTGGCCCGCCGGCACACCGAGCACGGGCTGTCGTTCGCCCGCACCCGCGCGTTCATGCTCGACGAGTACGTCGGGCTCGCCGCCGACCACCCGGAGCGCTACCGCAACGTCATCGAGAAGGACCTCGTCTCCCGCGTCGACTTCGCACCCGGCGCGGTGCAGGGGCCGGACGGACTTGCCGAGGACCTCGTCGGGGCCTGCGCGGCGTACGAGGACGCGATCGCGTCCGTGGGCGGCGTGGACCTGCAGATCCTGGGCATCGGCACCGACGGGCACGTCGCGTTCAACGAGCCCGGCTCCTCGCTCGCGTCGCGGACGCGCATCAAGACGCTCACCCGGCAGACGCGCGAGGACAACGCCCGGTTCTTCGGCGGCGACGTCGACCAGGTCCCGCAGCACGTCCTCACGCAGGGGCTGGCGACGATCATGTCCGCTCGCCACCTGATCCTGGTGGCCACCGGCAAGGGCAAGGCCGAGGCCGTGCACCAGCTGGTCGAGGGGCCGGTCAGCGCCATGTGGCCCGCGACGGTCCTGCAGCACCACCCGCACGTCACGGTGCTCGTCGACGACGCCGCTGCGAGCCGCCTGCAGCTGGCCGGCTACTACCGCGAGACGTTCGCCTCCAAGCCTGCCTGGCAGGGTCTCTGAGCCCCGTCCCACCGGCGGACGCGCCGGGACCGTGTCCGAGCCCCGACGTACACTTCACGCCATGACCGAGCCCCTGCCGCAGCGCACCGGACCCGACGACCCGTTCTCCTCGGACCCGGGCACGTCGACCAGCGTGCTGGAGCGCGAGGAGACCACGGAGCAGGTCGAGCCGGGGGACCACGAGCGGTTCGCGCACTACGTGCGCAAGGAGAAGATCCTCGACTCCGCGATCAGCGGCAAGCCGGTCATCGCCCTCTGCGGCAAGGTCTGGGTGCCCGGCCGGGACCCGAACAAGTTCCCGGTCTGCCCGGTCTGCAAGGAGATCTACGAGGGTCTCCGGGAGCCGCAGGACGGCGACAAGAACGAGGGTGGCAAGGACTCCGGCGGCGGCCGGAAGTGGGGCTTCGGCCGCAACCCCGGCAGCGGCGGCGCGTGACGGCCGCCCCGCGCCCGTCCTCCCTCCCCTCGACCCACGCGTCCTCGTCGGCGGCGTCCCAGCTGCCGCCGGCGTTCCCCGCGCGTGCGCCCTGGGGGACGGCGGGCAAGCTGCGCGCCTGGCAGGCGGAGGCGATCGAGCACTACCGGACCGCCAACCCGCGTGACTTCCTCGCGGTGGCCACGCCCGGCGCCGGCAAGACGACGTTCGCGCTGCGGATCGCCACCGAGCTGCTCGAGGCCAAGCTGGTCCGGCGCGTGACGGTCGTCGCGCCCACCGAGCACCTCAAGCGGCAGTGGGCCGACGCGGCTGCCCGGGTGGGCATCACGCTCGACCCCAACTTCAGCAACGCACAGGGCCGGCACGGGCACGGGTTCGACGGCGTCGCGGTGACCTACGCCCAGGTGGCCAGCAAGCCCGCGCTGCACGCCGCCCGGACCGCGGCCGCGCCGACGCTGGTCATCCTCGACGAGGTGCACCACGGCGGCGACGCCCTGTCCTGGGGCGACGCGGTGCGCGAGGCCTTCGAGGGCGCCACCCGCCGGCTCGCACTGACGGGCACGCCGTTCCGCTCCGACACGGCCGCGATCCCGTTCGTGCGCTACGACCGCGGAGGCGACGGCATCCGGCGCAGCGTGGCCGACTACACGTACGGGTACGGCGACGCGCTGCGCGACCACGTGGTGCGGCCGGTGATCTTCCTGTCCTACAGCGGCTCGATGCGGTGGCGCACCAAGGCCGGCGACGAGATCAGTGCCCGCCTGGGGGAGCCGCTCACCAAGGACATCACCGCACAGGCGTGGCGCACGGCCCTGGACCCGAACGGCGAGTGGATCCCGAGCGTGCTGGCGGCGGCCGACCGTCGCCTGACCGAGGTGCGCCGGGCCATCCCCGACGCGGGCGCCATGGTGATCGCCACGGACCAGACCGACGCGCGCGCGTACGCCGGCCACCTCGCGCGGATCACCGGGAAGTCCCCGACCATCGTGCTCTCGGACGACGACGGCGCGAGCGACCGCATCGACGCGTTCTCGGCGGGCGACTCCCGCTGGCTCGTGGCCGTCCGGATGGTCTCCGAGGGCGTGGACGTGCCCCGGCTGGCCGTGGGCGTGTACGCGACCAGCACCGCCACGCCGCTGTTCTTCGCGCAGGCGGTCGGCCGGTTCGTGCGGGCGCGCCGGCGCGGGGAGACCGCCTCGGTGTTCCTGCCGAGCGTGCCGCAGCTGCTCGCGCTGGCCAACACCCTGGAGCTCGAGCGGGACCACGCGCTGGACCGCCCGAAGACGCTCGAGGAGCAGGGGATCGACGTCGGGCTCGACGACGGGCTGCTGGACGAGGCGAACCAGGAGCGCAACGGCGCCGACGAGATCGGTCCGGACGGCAAGCAGGGGGCGTTCGAGGCGCTCGAGGCGCAGGCGTCCTTCGACCGGGTGCTCTTCGACGGTGGCGAGTTCGGCACGGGCGCGGAGATGGGCTCCGACGAGGAGCTGGACTTCCTGGGGCTCCCGGGGCTGCTCGACGTGGACCAGGTCTCCGCGCTCCTGCGGCAACGACAGGCCGACCAGATCAGCGGTCGGAAGAACAAGGGCGCGTCCGCGGAGGCGCTGGCGGAGATGGACCACCGCAAGCAGGCGGAGCTGCGCAAGGAGCTGTCGCAGCTGGTGGGGGCGTGGGCGCGCAAGAGCGGACAGCCGCACGGGTCGGTGCACAACGAGCTGCGACGTCGGTGCGGTGGGCCGGAGGTCGCCCTGGCCGATCCCGACCAGCTCACCGCGCGCGTGGCGATGGTCCGCGGGTGGTTCGTCGGCAAGCGCTGACGTGCGCCGGGCCCGCGCTCGATGAGCATCGCGCGATTACATCCACGAGTGGGTGACTTGCAAGGGCCGTCTCATCATGCGGACGGGCCATTTCGGTACTAAAGCCGCAGGTCAGAGCCCTGGACGCGCGACCACATAGCATTTCGGTTCCCCGGCGCAACTTTTCTCTCGACGTGCCGAGTGCGGTCAGGGCTGCCACCGTTGTCCTGTGACACACGGCGCCGGGTACCCCCGGAGTGCCTGATCGGTGACCACAGATCGAAAGGGTCAACCATGCCTACCTGGCTCATCCTCATCCTTGTCGGCGTCGTCCTCGTCATCCTTGGCGTGGCGACGAACATCGGCCAGTTCCTCATCTGGATCGGCGTCATCGTGCTCGTCGTCAGCCTGATCCTCGGGCTGGTCGGCCGGGGCCGCTCGCGCGTCTAGCTCGACGGAACACACTCCGCAGTACCGGCGCACGCCGTCCGGCCCTGTCCAGTCGGTGTCGACCACCCCGTCGGTGACGAGCGGGACGTGCAGGGCGCGCAGCGACGCGTCGGAGGACGACCAGGTGCGGACGTCGTCGTCGCGGCCCGTGACGAGCACCTCCTCCACTGCCCGGCCGTCGGCCCCCAGTCTCCGCGCGGCCGCCTTGCGGCCCCCGACGCTGATCTTCCCGCGCGCCGCCTTGGCCACCGGCGCCAGCGCTCCGTCGGCCCCCTCGCGGGCGACCAGCTTGTAGACCATCCCGCACGTCGGTGCCCCCGACCCGGTGACCACCGACGTGCCCACCCCGTAGGAGTCCACCGGAGCGACCGCGAGCGACGCGATCGCGTACTCGTCCAGGTCAGACGTCACCGTGATCTTCGTGCCTTGCGCGCCTGCCTCGTCGAGCTGCGCCCGCACCTCGTGCGCCAGGACGCCGAGGTCGCCGGAGTCGAGCCGCACCGCGCCCAGCCCGGTCCCGGCCGCCGCCAGCGCGAGCTCCACGCCGCGCCGGACGTCGAAGGTGTCGACGAGCAGCGTGGTGCCGGTGCCGAGCGACGCGACCTGCGCGGCGAACGCCGCCGCCTCGTCGTCGTGCAGCAGCGTGAAGGCGTGGGCCGCGGTGCCGATCGTCGGCAGGCCGTACCGCCGTCCTGCCTCGAGGTTGGACGTGCCCACGAACCCCGCGACCACCGCCGCCCTGGCCGCCGCGACCGCCGCGTCCTCGTGCGCTCGACGCGACCCCATCTCGAGGCACGGCCGGTCGACGGCGGCGCTGGTCATGCGGGACGCAGCGGACGCGACCGCCGAGTCGTAGTTGAGGATCGACAGGACGAGGGTCTCCAGCAGCACGGCYTCGGCGAACGTGCCCTCGACCACCATCACCGGGGACGACGGGAAGAACACCTCACCCTCGGCGTACCCGACGACAGAGCCGGTGAACCGGTAGTCGGCGAGGAACGTGAGGGTCGCGTCGTCGACCACGCGCTCGTCGGCGAGCCAGTCGAGCTCGGGCGCCCCGAACCGGAACCTCTCGAGGGACTCCAGGACCCGCCCGGTCCCCGCGAGCACGCCGTACCGCCGGCCGGCCGGGAGCCGCCTGGTGAACACCTCGAAGACGCAGCGCCGGTCCGCGGTCCCGTCGGCGAGGGCGGCCTGCAGCATGGTGAGCTCGTAGCGGTCGGTGAGCAGCGCCACGCTGGGCGGGTGCGGGTCGGTCATGGGCCCAACGTAGGGCGCGTGTGCCCGACCGGCGCGGCGCCCACCTACAGTGGACGGCGTGCCAGTGCAGACCCTTCCCGACGCCATGGTCGAGGAGGAGGAGAAGACCGACGTCGCCGATCCGTGGGTGACGATCGTGTGGAACGACCCGGTCAACCTCATGAGCTACGTGACGTACGTGTTCGAGTCGTACTTCGGGCATCCGAGGGCGAAGGCCGAGAAGCTCATGAAGCAGGTGCACGAGCAGGGCCGGGCGGTCGTCTCCACCGGTTCGCTCGAGGCGATGGAGGTCGATGTGCAGGCGATGCACGGGTTCGGGCTCTGGGCGACGCTCCAGCGCAGCGGGCAGTGATGCGCGGCTTCAAGCGCCGCCGCGGCATGTACGCCGCGCGCCTCGACGCGGACGAGCGCGAGGTCGTCGCGGCTCTCGTCGCGGACGTCGCCGAGCTGCTGGGCGGCGGTCGCCTGGAGTCGCGGGACCCGGTCCCTGCCGGGGACGGAAGCCCGCGGATGCGGATCGAGCCGCTGGCACCCCCGTCGGACCCCGCCGTGCGACGCCTCCTGCCCGACGCCTCGCGCGACGACCCGGAGATCTCCGCGGAGTTCCGGCGGCTGACCGAGGACGACCTGCGGGCCGACAAGATCGCCCGCCTCGCCCGGTTCTGGGACGCGCTGACGACGCCCACCGACGGCTGGCGCGCTGACGCGCTCGTCATCGCCCCGGACGACGCGCGGGACGTCGCTGCGGCGATCACGGACCTGCGCCTGGTGCTCGCCGAGCGCCTCGGCATCCGGACCGACGAGCAGGCCGAGCACCTGTACGACACCCTGCTCGACTCGCCGCAGGCCGAGGTCGCGCAGGAGGCGGCCGAGACCCTCGACCCCGCCGCCCGCCGGTACCTGGTCGCCGTGTACGGCGCGCTGAGCTGGCTTCAGGAGTCGCTCGTCGAGGTGCTGCTGCACGACCTGCGCGCCGCCGGTCGCCCGGGCGAACCGTGAGCGCGCAGCGGTTAGGCTCGTCCGCGTGAACGACGCCCCCCTCGGCATCTTCGACTCCGGCGTCGGCGGGCTCACCGTTGCCCGGTCGATCCTCGACCAGCTGCCCCAGGAGTCCACCCTCTACATCGGCGACACGCTGAACACCCCGTACGGGTCGAAGCCGCTCGCCGCCGTGCGGGCGCACGCGCTCGAGGTCATGGACGACCTGGTCGACGCCGGCGTGAAGCTGCTGGTCATCGCGTGCAACACCGCGTCGTCGGCCATGCTGCGGGACGCCCGCGAGAGGTACACGCTGCGCCGGGGCATCCCGGTGGTCGAGGTGATCCTGCCCGCCGCGCGACGTGCCGTGGCGGCCACCCGGTCGGGGCGCATCGGGGTCATCGCCACCAAGTCCACGGTCGAGTCGCGCTCGTACGACGACGCCTTCGCCGTGGCGCCCGGGATCGAGCTGACCACCCGGGCGTGCCCGGAGTTCGTGCGCCTGGTCGAGGCCGGCATCACCTCCGGCCCCGAGGTGCTCGCGTACGCCCACGAGTACCTGGACCCGGTCCGGGAGGCCGGCGTCGACACCCTGGTCCTCGGCTGCACCCACTACCCGTTGCTCACCGGGGCGATCTCCTACGTCATGGGCGAGGAGGTCACCCTCGTGTCGAGCGCCGAGGAGACCGCCAAGGACGTCTACCGCACGCTCGTCGCGCACGACCTGGAGCGTGACCCCGCGGCGGGTCCGCCCACGCACCGGTTCCTGGCCACGGGCGACCCGGCGCAGTTCCGCACCCTCGCCCGGCGCTTCCTCGGCCCGGAGGTCGAGACCGTCGAGTCCAGCGCGGCACTGCGATGAGGCTCACTGTCCTCGGCTGCGCCGGCTCGTTCCCCGGCCCCGACTCGGCGGCCTCGGGGTACCTCGTCCAGGCCGACGACGCCGACGGGCGCACGTGGACCGTCCTGCTCGACCTCGGCAACGGCGCCCTGAGCGCCCTCCAGCGGTACGGCGACCCCACCGGCCTCGACGCGATCGGTCTGTCGCACCTGCACGCCGACCACGTGGCCGACATGGTGGTGCTCAACGTGCTGCGCAGGTACCGCCCGGAGGGGCCCTGCGCCCCGGTCACGGTGCACGGGCCGACCGGGACCTCGGAGCGCCTCGCGCAGCTGGCCGGGAAGGACCCCGCCACCAGCACCGACGGGCAGTTCGACGTGGTCGAGTGGCGTGCCGGATCGCCCGTCGTCGTGGGGCCGCTCGTGCTGCAGCCCGTGCCCGTCGAGCACCCGATCCCCGCGTTCGGGATCCGGGTCTCCGGGCCGAGCGACGCGGATCCCGCCCGGACYGTCACGCTCGCCTACACGGGGGACACCGACGCGTGCGAGGGCCTCGACGCCCTCGCCGCGGGCGTCGACCTCCTGCTCTCCGAGGCGGCGTACGTCGAGGGTCGCGACGACGCCTCGCGCGGTGTCCACCTGACGGGCCGACGCGCCGGTGAGGCCGCGGCGCGCGGGGGAGCGGGCCTGCTCGTGCTCACGCACATCCCGGCCTGGAACGACCCCGCGGTGACCGTCGCCGAGGCGTCCGCGGTGTACGACGGGCCGATCGAGCTGGCCCACCCCGGCGGAGTGCACGTCCTCTGAGGACCGCAACGTCCGCACTCGAGGGGGTTCCGGCCCTCCGGAGCGCGGACGTCCGGGGTGCCAGCCTGGTCGGCGACGAGTTCTCGCTGCGTCCGGGGGTGTCGGGGCGCGCGGTGCATGCCGCGGCCTCGTCGGCGACGGGTTCTTGCCGGCGTCCGGGGGTGTCGGGGCGCGCCGTTAGGCTCGTCGTCATGACTTCTGCTGCCACCACCTCGTCTGCGACCGGGAGCCCGACGCGCGTCCGCGCCGACGGACGTGCCCCCGACCAGCTCCGTCCCGTGACCCTGACGCGCGGCTTCCTGGAGGCGGGCGAGGGCAGCGTGCTCGTCGAGTTCGGCGGAACCAAGGTGCTCTGCGTCGCGTCGTTCACGCCGGGCGTGCCGCGCTGGAAGAAGGGCTCCGGCGAGGGCTGGGTCACCGCCGAGTACTCGATGCTCCCGCGCGCGACGTCCAGCCGCTCGGACCGCGAGTCGGTCAAGGGGCGCGTCGGGGGCCGCACGCACGAGATCTCCCGGCTGATCGGTCGCTCGCTGCGCGCGATCATCGACGTCTCCGCGCTCGGCGAGAACACGATCGTGCTCGACTGCGACGTGCTTCAGGCCGACGGCGGCACCCGGACCGCCTCGATCACGGGCGCGTACGTCGCGCTCGCCGACGCGGTCGCGTGGGCTGTGGAGAACAAGCACATCCCCAAGAACAAGGTCGTCCTGCGCGACTCCGTGGCCGCCGTGAGCGTCGGCATCGTCGACGGGCTGCCGGTGCTGGACCTGCCCTACGTCGAGGACGTGCGCGCCGAGACGGACATGAACGTCGTGGTCACCGGGTCGGGCACGTTCGTCGAGGTGCAGGGCACCGCCGAGCACGCGCCGTTCGACCGGGCCGAGCTCGACTCGCTGCTGGATCTCGCCGTCGCCGGCACCGCCCAGCTCACGGCCCTGCAGGTCGCGGCGCTGGCCTCGGCACCGGGCGACGGGTCCGCTACCCGGCTGGCCCGGTGAACGCCCGCCTGGTTCTCGCGACGCACAACGCCCACAAGGTCGGCGAGCTGCGCGCGATCCTCGCCCCGGTCCTGCCAGGGCTCGACCCGGAGTCGGTCGTCGGAGCGCGGGACGTCGACGCCCCCGAGCCCGTCGAGGACGGCCTGACGTTCACCGAGAACGCGCTGATCAAGGCGCGCGCGCTCGCGGCGTTCACCGGGTTGCCCGCGGTCGCGGACGACTCCGGGCTGAGCGTGGACGTCCTCGGCGGGGCGCCGGGGATCTTCTCCGCCCGCTGGGCCGGCCGGCACGGCGACGACTCAGCCAACCTCGCGCTCCTGCTCGCGCAGCTGGCCGACATCGCGGAACCGCACCGCGGGGCGCGCTTCGTGTGCGCGGCCGCGCTGGTGACCCCGGACGGGTTCGAGCACGTCGAGACCGGCACGCTCGAGGGTGTGCTCGCGACCGAGCCCCGCGGCSCCGGCGGCTTCGGGTACGACCCGATCCTCGTGCCGACCGGCGACACCCGGTCGTGCGCGGAGCTCACGCCCGCGGAGAAGAACGCGATCAGCCACCGCGGCACGGCGTTCCGCGCGCTCGTCCCGACGCTGGTGCGGGTGCTCGGGGGATGACCCGCGGTGTCTGACGGCCACGTTCAGCTGGTGGCGGACGGGGTGACCTACGGCTACCCCGGGCACCCGGTGCTCGACGGTGTCGACCTCGCGGTCGGTGCGGGGGACCGGGTGGGCGTCGTCGGCGAGAACGGGGCCGGCAAGACGACGTTGCTGCGGGTCCTCGCGGGCGAGCTCGCACCGCAGACCGGCACCGTGCGGCGCAGCGGCACGCTCGCCTCGGTGGAGCAGGAGCTCGACGCACCCGGCGGCGCGACCGTCGGCACCTTCGTCGCGGAGGCCCTCGGCGGCATCCGGGCGGCGGCAGGAGAGCTCGAGGCGGCGATCGCGGGGTTCGACCACGAGTCCGGCGACCTCGCGCGGCTGACCGCCGCTGTCGCCCGCTACGAGCACCTCGCCGCCTGGGACGCCGACCGCCGCGTCGACGAGGCGCTCACGCGGTTCGGGGCCCCGCGGGAGGCGGACCGGCGGCTGGACCAGCTGAGCGTCGGCGAGCGGTACCGGGTGCGGCTGGCGTGCCGGATCGGTGAGCGTGCGGACCTCCTGCTCCTCGACGAGCCCACCAACCACCTCGACGCGGCGGGGATCGACTACCTGACCGCCCGCCTGCGGGAGTGGCCCGGGGCGGTCGTCATCGTCACGCACGACCGCCGTCTGCTCGACGACGTGATGACCGCGATCCTCGACCTCGATCCCGCCATGGACGGCCGCCCCGCGCTGTACGGAGCGACGCGCTACTCCGACTACCGCTTCCTCAAGAGCCAGATGATCCGGCGCTGGCGGGCGCGGTACCGGGCCGAGCGCAAGCGTGCGGTCCAGCTGGCCGAGCGGCTCGACTCGACGTACGAGAACCTCTCCGACGAGTGGCGCCCGCCCAAGGGTTCCCAGACGCACCGGCGTGCCACCCGCGCGCGGGGTCACGTCAAGGCAGCGGACCGGCTGATCCAGAAGCTCGAGGCCGACGCCGTGGAGGTGCCGACGCCGCCGCTGGTGCTCACGTTCCCCGACCTGCCCTCGCTCCCGCCGCAGCCGCCGACCGGGCCGCTCCTGGACCTGCGCGCGCCGCGGGTGACCGGTCGCCTCGACCTCGCCGGGGTGCGCGTCGACGTCCCGGCGTGCGGGCGCCTGCTGGTCACCGGACCCAACGGCTCCGGCAAGTCGACCCTGCTCGCGGCGCTGGCGGGGTCCGTCCGGCTCGACCGCGGGGTGCGCTCGATCGCGCCCGGCGTGCGGCTCGGGGTGCTCGCCCAGGAGGGGCCGACGGAGCACGCCGCGGCCCTCGTCGCCCATCCGCGCGCTGCCGGGGCCGCCGAGCAGCTGTCCGGGTTCGACGCGTACGCCCGCCACGCGTTGACGCTCCTCGAGGCGCAGCTGCTCGATCCCGGTCAGCTGGTCCCGATCGCCGCACTCGGTCTGCTCACGGAGGAGGACCTCGACCGGCCGCTGCGCGAGCTCTCGGTCGGTCAGCGGCGCCGGTTCGACCTTGCGTGCGCGCTGCTCGCGGCGCCGCACGTGCTCATCCTCGACGAGCCGACGAACCACCTGTCCGTCGGGCTGGTCGACGAGCTCACGGCCGCGCTGCGCGCGACGTCCGCCGCGGTGGTCGTCGCCACGCACGACCGCCGGATGCGCGCCGACCTGGCGGACTGGCCGGAGCTCAGTCTCTGACCGGGCGCGGTGCCGGCGGCAGGACCCGCTCGAGCGCCAGGGTCGCGAAGGCGAGCGCGAGGAAGACCACCGCCACCACGCCCGTGCGCACCAGCGCCGAGGCGTACCCGATCTGCGAGACGTCGAGGAACGGGTACGGGTACCAGTCGACGATCGCGCCCCGGACGAACGTGTAGGCGATCCAGGCGAGGGGGTAGACGAGCGACCAGCCGACGACGGCGGGGGAGAGCCGGGGACGGGGCCCGACGACGAGCCAGGCCGCGACCGCGCCGACGGGCGACAGCGTGTGCAGCAGGAAGTTGGAGACGGCGCCCGCCTGCGTCAGCTCCTGCAGGCCCGCGAGGACCGAGTGGTAGACGATCCCCGTCACCGCGATGCACAGCAGCGCGTCGAGCCGTAGCACCGCGAACACGCGCCCGCGCCGGTCCGGGCGCCACAGGAGCATCCCGGACGCGACGGCCGCCAGGATGTTCGACTGGATCGTGAAGTAGCTGAACAGCCGGACCAGCCGCGTCGTGAGGTCCTGCGCGCCGAGCGCCGTGACCACTTCCATGAGGATGCCCACGCCGGCCGCGACGAGGACGATCCCGTGCAGGATGCGTGCCAGCACGAACCTGCCCTCGGTCACGGCAGCCGGCCGACGTATCCCATCGCCTGGCGGAGGAGGAGGCCCTGCCCGCCGTTCATCTCGAACTGGATCTGCTGCGCGCACGCCTCCTCGGGCGTCATCCACGCGAGGTCGATGGCGTCCTGCTGCGGCCGGCAGTCGCCGAGCACCGGCACCACGTACGCGAGCGACACCGCGTGCTGGCGGGGGTCGTGGTACGGCGTCACACCGGGCGTCGGGAAGTACTCCGCGACCGTGAACGGCTGGGGCGACGCGGGGATCTGCGGGAGCGCCACGGGGCCGAGGTCCTTCTCGATGTGCCGCAGCAGCGCGTCGCGCACCCGCTCGTGGTACATCACGCGACCGCTGATCAGCGCCCGGGACATGACTCCCTCCTGCGTGACGCGCAGCAGCAGGCCCACCTGCACGACGTCGCCCGAGTCGTCCACGCGCACGGGGATCGCGTCGATGTAGAGGATCGGCAGCTGCGTGCGGGCGCGACCGATCTCCTCGGGGCTGAGCCAGCCGGCCGGACGTTCGGGGCCGCGGGGGTACTCGGCGGAAGCGGTCACTGACCATGTCTACCTCGCCGGGAGCGCCCGCGACGGGCACGCCGCGCGGATCCACGCCTCCCGAGGTGTGCGTCCCGCCACCCTCGGGAATAGTCGTGGGTGGTTGCGTGCTCTATATGGCGGTAACCGAGGACTGGAGGAACGTCATGGCGACGACTGAGCTGACCGGTAGCACGATCGGCCAGACCATCAAGGACAACGAGATCGTCCTTGTCGACTTCTGGGCAGAGTGGTGCGGGCCGTGCAAGCGGTTCGGGCCCGTCTTCGAGGACTCCTCGGAGAACCACCCTGACGTCGTGCACGCGAAGGTCGACACCGAGGCCGAGCAGGAGCTGGCCGCCGAGCTGCAGATCTTCTCGATCCCGACCCTGATGGCCTTCCGCGACGGGATCCTGGTGTTCAACCAGGCCGGAGCGCTGCCCGCTCCCGCGCTGGAGCAGGTGGTCGAGGCCGTGAAGGCGCTGGACATGGACGAGGTGCGCGAGAAGATCGCTGCCGCCGCCACCACCGACGCCTGACCTGACATCAGAAGGGCCGGTCCCCAGGCGGGGGCCGGCCCTTCTGCGTGCGTGGTTACCGCTGGAGGGTCAGCAGGCCCGGGCGGTACGGCAGCAGGCCGTAGTCCCCGCCGGAGCTGGGAGAACGACCCTGGTAGAGCAGCTGCAGGTTGCAGGGGTCGATCGTCATCGTCTGGTCGGCGCTCGTGCGGATGAGCTCACCGTGGCTGATGTCGTTGGTCCACGACGCACCGCTGTTGGCCTTGCCCGCGAACGGGTTGCTCTCGCTGGCCGCCTGCGGTGTCCACGAGCCGGAGAGGCTCGTGGCGGTGAACGAGCGGAAGTACCGACCGTTGGAGCCGATCGCCTCGACGATCATCAGGTACTGGTTCCGGTCCTTGACCTTGTACACCTGAGGGGCCTCGAACAGGTTGTTCGTGGAGTCGCTCATGATGGTCGTGTAGCTCGAGCCGAAGTTGCCCGGGAAGTTCCCGATGGGCATGCTCGCGCGGTAGATCTTCCCGTTGTCGCCGGCGAAGAACAGGTACATGTTCGTGCCGTCGCCGATGACGGTCTGGTCGATGGGACCGGTGCCGGAGCCGGAGATGCTGCCCGTGAACAGGGCCTGGGCCGACGACCACCCGTTCGGGTTGGTCGGGTCGCTGGACGTCCGGTAGGAGAACGCCGTCCCGCCCCACTGGTAGGTGAGCACCCAGATGTTCTTCGGCGCGAAGTAGAAGAGCGACGGGGCCACGGTGGCGGACGACATGGCGTTCTGCGATGCGGAGCCCAGCTCGGAGAAGTTGTTCACCAGGCCGAAGTTCATCGAGCCCCACGACGAGCCGTTGTCGTGCGTCGTGGCGTAGACGAGCTGCTTGCCGTTGTACGGGGCCGTGGTGAAGTCCTTCAGCGAGKCCCAGCCGGACCTTGGGGTGGCGAGCGAGCCCGTGGAGCTCCACCTGTAGCTCGACGGCAGGGCGCAACCACCCGTCGGCGGGGGCGTGGTGGGGTTGGTGCCGCCGAGGCGGACGAGCTGCCACTGCTGGTTGGTGCCGTTCCAGTCCGCGTACTGGACGATGTTGCCGCCGTCTGCGGTGGAGGCGCCCTGGRCCTCGACGGCCTTGCCGCTGTTGCGGCTGATGAGCTGGATGTAGCCGTCGATGTCCTGGATGGAGAACTGCTGGTTGGTGGAGTTGGCGTCGGTCCACTGGATGATGGCGGCGCCGTCGGCGGTGGACCGGCCGGTGACGTCGAGGACCTTGCCGGACAGGCGGGACTTGAGCCGGTAGTAGCCGCTGCCGGAGTCGACGAACTGCCACTGCTGCTGGGCGCCGTCGTTGCGGGACCACTGGGTGATCCGGGCGCCGTCGGCGGTGGACAGGTTGTAGACGTCCAGTGCCTTGCCGCTGTTGCGGTTGACCAGCACGTACGACGCGTTGGTGTCGATCGACGCGGCGCTCGCTGCCGACGCGGCGACCACGGCGACCGCGCCGGTGATCGCGACCGTCATCGCCATCAGGAACGCCTGGAGGCGCCGCCTCGGTGGATGTTGAGTCCTGCTCATCTGTCCCACTCCTTCGGGGGTCGTGAGGGTGGGGCGCCGGTCGGCGCCCCCCCCCTGCTACGGGTGTCGGTCAGCCGACGCGGACGAGCTGCCACTGCTGGTTGGCACCGTTCCAGCTGCTGTACTGGACGATGTTGGCGCCGTCGGCCGTCGAGGCACCCTGCACCTCGAGGGCCTTGCCGCTGAGCCGGCTGAGCAAGGTGGCGTACCCGTTCGTGATCGTGGCGCGCCACTGCTGGTTGGCCCCGCTGTTGTCGGTCCACTGCACGATCGCGCCACCGTCAGCCGTGGACCTGCCGGAGACGTCCAGGTTCTTGCCGGAGAGCCTCGACCTGATCTCGTAGTACCCGTCGCCGGAGCTGGTGAACTGCCACTGCTGCTGGTTGCCGTCGTTGCGGGTCCACTGGGTGATCCGGGCGCCGTCGGCGGTGGACAGGTTGTAGACGTCGAGCGCCTTCCCGCTGTTCCGGTTGACCAGCACGTACCAGGCAGAGGTGTCGATCGAGGTCGAGCCGCCACCGCCGCCACCACCGCCGCCGCCGCCCGCGTTGAGGGCGTTCAGGACGGACGTGTAGGCGGCCTTCTTGTTGCCGGAGGAGTCGAAGAGCAGAGGGTTGGCCCCCGTGCGCCACGAGTCGGAGTCGCGCACGCCCCACACCGTGATGCCCGTGCAGCGCGACACCGCGAGGCAGGCGTTGGTCACGGCGGCGTACATGCTCGCCTGGTTGCTGCCCTGCTGGATGTCGAGCTCGGTGAGCTGGACGTCCACGCCGAGGTCGGCGAAGCGCTGCAGGTTCGCCTGGAAGTCGCCGGGCAGGCTCGTGCCGAGGTGTGCCTGGAAGCCCACGCAGTCGATCGGGACGCCGCGCGACTTGAAGTCCCGGACCATGGTGTAGACGCCCGTGGACTTCGCGTTGATGCCGTCGGTGTTGTAGTCGTTGTAGCAGAGCTTCGCGTTCGGGTCCGCGTTGCGGGCGGCGCGGAACGCGGCCTCGATCCAGTCGTTGCCGGTGCGCTGCAGGTTGGAGTCGCGACGGCTGCCGCGCCCGTCGTCGGCGAACGCCTCGTTGACCACGTCCCAGGCGTAGATCTTGCCCTTGTAGTGGGTGGCCACCTGCGTCACGTGGTTGAGCAGGGCGCTGCGCAGCGCGCTGCCGGACATGTTCTGCATCCACCCCGGCTGCTGACCGTGCCACGCCAGCGTGTGGCCGCGGACGCGCTTGCCGTTGTTCAGGGCCCAGTTCAGGATGCGGTCGCCGTTGGTGTAGCTGAACTGGTTCTGGCTCGGCTCGGTCGCGTCCATCTTCATCTCGTTCTCGGCCGTGATCATGTCGAACTCACGGTTGGCGATCGTCGAGTAGGTCGAGTCGCCGAGCCTCCCGGCGGCGATCGCGGTGCCGTAGTACCGACCCTTCTCGGCCGCCGACGCGCCGAGCGTCGAGGCCGCCTGCGCCGGGTTCGCCAGCGCGACGAGCATGGTCAGGAGCAGTCCGGTGGTGGCGACGAGCGCGGCTGCTCGTCGACCCCGTCCGTGGTGGTGCGGCTGTTCGGGCGTCGTGGGCATGATGACTCGCTCTCTGTCGGGACCAGCACGCCGGCATGTCGGCTCGCGTCCGCTGACGTGTCGTCGTCGACACGGAGGAGGCGGTGGTGTGAGCGCTCACATCTGCGTGGCAGCCAAGCTCGGAGTTGAGGTGGTTCGCCGGAAAAGTAGCGGGATCTACAC
>NZ_JBFUHU010000025.1:0-18528 GCF_056402235.1 Cellulomonas sp. P4_B5_2 | reverse complement strand
CCGTCGTCCCCCGCGAACGGCGACGACGGCGGCAGCTCGCGTCCCGTCACGGGCGCCTGGCGACGTCCAGCGCCTCGGGCAGCGTGAACGCCCCCGCGTAGAGGGCCTTGCCGACGATCGCGCCCTCGACGCCCAGCGGCACCAGCGTCCGCAGCACGCGCAGGTCCTCCAGGCTGGAGACCCCGCCCGACGCGATCACCGGGGCATCCGTGCGGGCGCACATCTGCTGCAGCAGCTCGACGTTCGGGCCGTTGAGCATGCCGTCCTTGTGCACGTCCGTCACCACGTACCGGGCGCAGCCGGCATCCTCCAGGCGGGCCAGGACCTCCCAGAGGTCGCCGCCCTCCTGCGTCCACCCACGGGCGGCGAGCGTGGTGCCGCGCACGTCGAGGCCGACCGCGATCTGCTCGCCGAACGAGCCGATCACGCGCGCGGTCCACTCGGGGTTCTCCAGCGCGGCCGTGCCGAGGTTGATGCGCGTCGCGCCGGTGCCGAGCGCGCGCTCGACGGAGGCGTCGTCCCGGATGCCCCCCGACAGCTCGACCTTGACGCCCTTGGCGACGAGCTCCGCGGTCACCTCGGCGAGCAGGGCCGCGTTCGAGCCCCGCCCGAAGGCCGCGTCGAGGTCCACGAGGTGGATCCACTCCGCCCCGCCGGCGTACCAGTCCAGCGCGGCCGACAGCGGGTCGCCGTAGCCGGTCTCGGTGCCGGCGGCGCCCTGGGTCAGCCGGACGGCCTGCCCGTCGGCGACGTCGACGGCGGGCAGCAGCTCGAGGCGGTCGGTCATGCGGTCACTCCGGGAGATCGGGGGCGGTGGCGGGCAAGGACGAGACCCAGCGGGCGAGCACCTGCGCGCCGGGCTCGCCGGAGGACTCCGGGTGCACCTGCAGGCCGACGAGCGGGCCGTTCTCGACGGCGACGACGAACCGCTCGTCGCCGCGCGACCAGGTGACGAGCGGGACGACCAGGCGGGTGTCCGCCGGCCAGTCGTCGAGCAGGGGGAACGCGCGGGCGGCGTGCTCGAGGGCGACGTGGAAGCGGGCGTCCTCGAGACCGGCGAACAGCGCCGACCCCTCGGGCACCTCGACCTCGGCCGGACCCGCGGGAGCACCGACGGCGTCGACGACACCCGCCCACTCCCCCAGACCCTCCGTGGCGGTGTCGTCCTGGACGACCTCGGTGAACATCACGTGCATGCCCACGCCGACCGCGAGGACCGCGCGGCCGCCGGCGAGCCGACGGTCGACCACCTGGTCCGCGCCGATCGCGCGCAACGCCGGCATCACGTCCGCGGCCCGTGCACGGCCGGCGATCACGAGCCCGTCGGCCACGAGCGCGGCCCGCTTCTCGGCGGTGACCACCACGCGGGCACCGGCGCCGGTGAGCGCCTCGGCCAGCGTGGAGAGGTCGTCGGCGCCGTGGTCGAGCACGACGACGAGGGGCTGGGCAGGCACCGGACCACGGTACCCGCGGCGCCGGACCGAGACGGACGGACGCCGGTCCGCGAGACGAGGGCCGTCCGTCGACGTCGGTCGTCGGGCGACCCTCTGCCGTATCTGGCACCACGGTCCGCGCTCCTCCGGAGCATGGGCACACCGACGGCGCCCGACGACGGGCTCCCCACACCGAAGATCACCGAACACGTCGACGCGCGCGCACGCGCGAAGTCGTCGCGCAACGACACGCGCATCGCTCAGGAGAATGTTCGCGCGCGCACCATCCACAACACCGTGGACAACTCGGCCCGCTCGAAGACGTTCGTCATCGGGGGCGGCGTGGTGCTGGCCGTCGTCCTCGCCATCATCTGGTGGCAGTGGACCCGGTCGGCAGACGTCACACGGGCGGAGCAGGAGTATCGCGCGCTCGCCAGGAGTGTGTGCGAACGCATCGTCGCGAGCGCCACGCCGCCGATACCGAACCTGGACGCGAGCACGTCTGGCCCCGCCTACGACCAGGCCGTCTACCTCGCCTACCTCGACGGGCAGGCCACCACCATCGCCGACCAGGGCCGACGGCTCGCTGATACGCCGCCGCCCGCACGGCTGGCGACGCAGCAGCAGGCAGTCGTCCAGTCGGCGACGACCACGGCTGCGGCGCTCGACGCGCTGGTCCCGACCGTGATGACGTACGGCGAGCAGATCACCCAGGACGAGATCCAGGCCATGATCGGCACGCCGGCGGGCGCCGAGCTGGCCGCCCGGAATCGTGAGCTCAGCGACGCGCTGGACGACCTGAGCGGCCAGCCGTGCTCCGGGACGTCGACGGGTTGAGGACGGCAGCCGCCGCTGAGCGCTGACCGCCTAGCGGCGCTTGGCCGAGCTCGCGATGGTCCGCATCGCCTGCCAGCGCGACATCCCCACGCTGGTGACGACTCCCTCGACGTCGCCGGCCTGCACCGAGCCGAGCAGCAGGTCCTCAAGTACCGGCGGCGCGTCCGAGAGCACCAGCCCGGCGGGCAGGTCGTCGCCACGCTCGCCCGCCGTCCAGCGCGAGGCGGTGATCTGCCCCTCGCGCCGCTCCAGCAGGATCACCGGGATCGTCCGCAGCAGCTTGGAGATCGCCGCGGCACCGTCCGAGGCGGCCTTCGGGTCGCGCAGGGACGCGATCGCCCCGATGGGCGTCGGCACGACGTCGACCTCCACCTTGGCGATCGCGCACGCCGCGGCGAGCGGGGCCGGGGCAGCGACCTGCGTGATCACCAGGACGACCGACGGGTCCTCGTCCGCGCCGTCGAGCAGCCCGGAGAGGTCGTCGGGGACCTCGAAGTCGTCGGGGAGGTCGGTCACAGCGCACCCTTCGTCGACGGGATGCCCTCCACGCGGGGATCGAGCGCCACGGCGAACCGCAACGCACGGGCGAGGGCCTTGAACTGCGCCTCGACGATGTGGTGCGGGTCGCGGCCCGCGAGCACGCGGACGTGGATGCTGAACGCGGCGTGGTGCGCGATGGACTCGAGCACGTGCCGGGTGAGCGACCCCGTGAAGTGGCCGCCGATCAGGTGGTACTCCTGTCCGGGGGGCTCGCCGGTGTGCACCAGGTACGGGCGGCCGGACACGTCGACGACCGCCTGCGCGAGCGCCTCGTCGAGGGGCACGGTGGCGTCGCCGAACCGCGAGATCCCGCGCTTGTCGCCCAGGGCCTGCCGCAGCGCCTCGCCGATCGTGATCGCGACGTCCTCGACCGTGTGGTGCGCGTCGATGTGGGTGTCGCCCGTGGCCTTCACCGTGAGGTCGATGAGCGAGTGCTTGCCCAGCGCGGTGAGCATGTGGTCGTAGAACGGCACGGTCGTCGAGATGTCGGTGCGGCCGGTGCCGTCCAGGTCCAGCTCGACCAGCACGCTCGACTCGCTCGTGGCGCGCTCGATGCGCGCGGTACGGCCGCCACTCTTGGGGCTCACAGTCCTGCCACCTCGCTCAATGCGTCCTGGAACGCCACCATGTCCTGCGGTGTGCCGACCGACACCCGCAGCCACCCGTCGGGCCCGACCTCGCGGATCAGGACCCCACGGTCGAGCAGACCCTGCCAGATCGCGTGCCGGTCGTCGAACAGGCCGAACAGGACGAAGTTCGCGTCGGAGTCCGCGACGGTCAGCCCGCGCTCGCGCAGCCAGACCACCAGGGCGTCGCGCTCGTCGCGCAGCGACCCCACCTGGGCCATCAGGGCGGGCGCGTGCCGGAGCGCCGCCCGGGCCACCGCCTGGGTCACCGCGGACAGGTGGTACGGCAGGCGCACCACGCGCAGCGCGTCCACGAGCGCCGGCGCCGCGGCGAGGTAGCCGACGCGCGCACCGGCCAGCCCGAACGCCTTGGACATCGTCCGGCTGACCGCCAGGTGCGGGTGGTCGGCCAGCAGCTCGAGCGCCGACGGCGTGCCCGTCCGGCGGAACTCGCCGTAGGCCTCGTCGACGACGACGACGCACCCGCCCGGCACCGCGGCCGCGGCGTCGAGCACCGCCAGGACAGTCTCGGCGGGCAGCGCCGTCCCCGTGGGGTTGTTGGGGCTGGCCAGCAGGACGACCGAGGGGGCGTGCTCGGCGATCGCGGCGCGCGCGACGTCGGCGTCCAGGCCGAAGTCCGCCTCACGTCGCCCGGCGACCCAGCCCGTGAACGTGTCCCGGGCGTACTCGGGGTACATCGAGTACGTGGGCGCGAACGAGAGCACGGTCCGGCCCGGTCCGCCGAACGCCTGCAGGACGTGCAGCATGATCTCGTTCGACCCGTTGGCCGCCCACACCTGCTCGGTGGCCAGCTCCACGCCGGACTCCACGCGCAGGTAGGCCGCCAGATCGGCACGGAGCGCCTCGAAGTCGCGGTCCGGGTACCGGTTCAGCCCGGACGCGGCCTCGGCGACGGCCGCGGCGATGTCCGCCACGACGTCCGGGGCGGGCGCGTACGGGTTCTCGTTGACGTTGAGCAGGTGCGGCACGTCCAGCTGGGGGGCGCCGTACGGCTCGAGGCCGACGAGGTCGGGGCGCAGCGGGAGCGCTCCGCGGGCGAGATCAGCAGTCACGTGCCGAGTCTAGGGAGCAGTCGCCGCGGCCTGCCGTGCCGTCCATCCCGCCAGCCGCGCCAACCCCTCGTCGAGGCTCACCCGGGGCACCCACCCCAGCGCCTCGCGCGTGCGGCGCTGGTCGAACCAGTGCGCGGTGGACAGCTGCTCGGCGACGAATCGGGTCAGCGGCGGCTCGCCGGGCAGCGGGAGCGTGCGCCACGCGGCGTCGAGCACCGACCCCGCACCACGCGCCAGCGCCGCCGGGACGTGCCGCCGCGGCACCGGGACACCGGTCGCGGCGCAGATCCCGGCCAGCAGCTCGACGACCGGGCGCGGCTCGCCGTTGGTGACGACATAGGCCCCACCGCACGCGCTCGCGTCGGCGTGCAGCGCGGCCACGAGCGCATCGACCGCGTTGTCGACGTAGGTGGTGTCAATGAGCGCCGCTCCCTGACCGAGCACCGGCAGCCGGCCGGCCCGTGCCCGGTCGACCACCCGGCCGACGAGCTGGGTGTCCCCCGGGCCCCACACCACGTGCGGGCGGACGGCGACCACCCGGAGCCCGCCGGGGTCGTCGGCCGCGAGCGCGAGCAGCTCCGCCGTGGCCTTCGTCCGCGCGTACGGCCCGCGGGCGCGCTCGGGATCGGCCGGGCCGGCGCCCGCGCCCGCGAGCGACCGTCCGAGGTGGGCCACCGACGGCGACGAGACGTGGACGAACCGGACGACACCCGCGGCCCGGGCCTCGTCGAGCAGCAACCGTGTGCCCTCGACGTTCACCGCCGCGAACTCGGCGAGCGGCCCGGTGATGTCCACCTTGGCCGCCAGGTGCACGACCGCCTCCCGGTCGCGCACGGCGGACCGCACCGCGCCCGGGTCGGTGATCGACCCCGTGACGTCGTGCGCACCGGGCACGTGGGACGGGCTGCGCTGGAGCGTGCGGACGTCGTGACCGTCCGCGACCAGACGCTCCGCCAGCGTGCGACCGAGCATGCCGCTGGCGCCGGTGACCAGGATGCGGGTCACAGCCGCGCCCGCTCCCCCGACAGCACGCGCCCGGCCCAGCCGGCCACGCGGGACCGGTCGATCTTCGAGTTGTGCCGGACGTCGGTCGGCAGCTGCTCCACCACGAGCACCGCGGCGACGTCCGTGCCGACGAGCGCTCCGCGTACAGCCGCAGCCAGCTCCGGCTCCGCGACGAGGGGGCCGTGCGAGAACACCTCGGGCTGCACCACGACGACCACCTGCTGCGCCCCCCGCGGCCCCACGCCGACGACCGCCGCGGAGACCACGCCTGCGACGCCCTGCACCCGCTGTTCGAGCCCGACCGGGGTCCGGACGCCGCCTGCGGTCACCAGCACGTGCGCGAGCCGACCCTCGATCCACAGCCGGCCGTCGACGTCGAGGTGCCCGACGTCGCCCGTGCGGTGCCACCCCGCGTCCCGTGCGGACTCCTGCTGCGTGAGCCAGAGCCCGTCGTACCGCTCCTTGACGTGCGCGCCGCTCACCAGCACCTCGCCGGTCACCCCCGCGACCTCCCCTGGCGCACCGGTGGGCTCGCCGTCGGCGTCGAGCGCGCTGACCGCCACGCGGACGCCCGGCACCGGCCTGCCGACGCACACCCCGTCGCCGGCACCGACCGTGCGGAGCTCGTCGAGAGAGACGTCGGCGACGACGAGCGCCTCCGTCATGCCGTAGGGCGTGTGCGCCTCGGCACCGGGCATGAGCGCCGACGCAGCCTCGAGGAGGTCGAGGCCGACCGGGGCGCCGGCCGACAGGAACAGCCGCACACCGGCCAGGTCGGCGAGCTCGGACCCGTCCGCGGTGCGCACGACCGACCGCAGCGCTGCAGGCGACGCGAACACCACGGAGGCGTCGATCGCGCGCACCGCCTCGGCGAGCGCCCCGGCGGTGAGCGTGCCCGGCGCCGTGACGTCCATCTCCGGGCTCGCGCTCGTCGCGCCCAGCGCGGGGCCCAGCAGGACGAACGGCGCGAACGCTGCGACGAGCGGGCTGCCCGGGCCGATCCCGTACGTGCGGGCCACCACGTCGCGCATCGCTGCCAGCCGGCGGTGCGTGTAGGCCACACCCTTGGCGGGCCCGGTGGAGCCGGAGGTGAACAGGATCGCGGCGTCCGCGTCGGCGTCCGGCCAGGGAAGGTCGTCGGTGGACGCGCGGCCGAAAGCGGCGAGCTCGTCCAGCGACGCGCTCACCCCGAGCGCCTTCGCGACGCCCGCGCGCAGCGGCCCCGCACTCACCAGGGTCGGCGCCCAGCGCAGCCACCGAGCGGCGACGAGCGCGCGCTCGATCCCGATCACGACGCTCGGTTCCGCGGCCCGCACCGCGCGGGTGAGGCCCTGGACCCCGAGGCCCGCGTCGGCGACCACGACGACGGCCCCCAGGCGCAGGCACGCGTAGAGCACGGCGGTGAGGTCGGCGCCGGGGGGCACGAGCAGCGCGACCCGGTCGCCGGGCCGGACCCCGCTCGCGGCGAGGCCCCGCGCCAGCTGGTCGGTGCGGGCGGCGAGCGCGGCCCAGGTCACGCGGCGGGAGCGCGGACCGGCCAGCTCGATCAGCGCGGTCCCCTGGTCGACCGCCCGCTCGACCAGCGTCGCGCCGAGCGCGCGGAACGGCTCGTGCTCCTCCGGCGKCGGTGCCGGGGCATCCCGCGAGTCCAGCCAGCGCAGCACGGCGCCGGCGACGTCCGCGTCCTCGACCACCAGGTGGCCCGCCCCCTCGAAGCGGTGCACGTCCGCGTGCGGCAGCCGCGCGCGCAGATCCCGCAGGTAGCGCGCGGAGAACACCGGGTCGCGCGGACCCCAGAGCAGGAGGGCCGGCACGTCGAGGCCGCGCACACCCTCGGCGATCCGGTCCAGCTCGGGCCTGCTCGGGTGGTCGGCTCCGGCGGGGATGTCGGCGACGAACCCGCCGATGCCCGCACGCCGCTCGGCGGTCCGGTAGGGCGCTCGGAAGGCGTCGGCGACGGCTGCGTCCAGCCGGGGGTGCGCCAGCGCGAGCGTCGTCTCGAGGAAGGCCGGCGTGGTGACCGTGCCGACCGGCAGGACGCCGGGCGCGGTGGCCACCCGCAGCGCGGCGGGCAGCGAGTCCTCGGCGCTCTGGTGCACGGCCGTGTTGGTGAGCACGAGCCCGGCGAGCAGGTCCGGGTGGTCGAGGGCCCAGCCGAGGCTGACGACGCCGCCCCAGTCGTGACCCACGGTGACGACCGGCCCCGCGAGGCCCAGCGCGTCGGTCAGCGCCCCGAGCTCGGTGACCCGGTCGGCCAGCCGGTGCTGCTCCCCCGTGCGCTCGGAGAAGCCCATCTCCAGCTGGTCGACGGCGATCACGCGCCACGGGCGCTCGGAGCGCGCACCGGCCGCGACGAGGCGTCGCCAGAGGAACGACCACGTCGGGTTGCCGTGCACGCACAGCAGCGTGCCGACGGGCTCCGCGCCGAGCGACGGCCCGTTGTCGAGCAGATGCCAGGAGCGCGAGCCCACCTGGACCACCCGCGACCAGCGCGGATCGATCCCCCCGGCCGCGAGGACGTCCGCGGGCGGGGTCGACGCGGCGGTCACCAGACGATCTCGGCCATGGCGGTGTGCAGGCCGGAGCCGACCCCCATGCACAGCACGCGGTCCCCGGTGCGCAGCGAGTCGCCCTGCTCGGCCAGGGTCATGGGCAGCGCGGCCGGTCCGACGTTGCCCCAGCGCGGGAACGTCGTCGGCACCCGGTCGACGTCCAGGCCCAGGGCCTCGACGATCGAGCGGGTGTGCACCGACGAGACCTGGTGCGTCACGATCCGGTCGACGTCCGCCCAGTCCCACTCGGGCTGCGCCTCGTTCCAGGCGTCGAGGACCAGCTCCAGGCCACCCGCGAGCAGGCCGCCCGGGTCCGTCTTCATCCCGTCGACGCCCCCGACACACAGCTCGTGGTGCTGGGTGGCCGACCGTGCGACGCCGCCGACCAGCCGGTGCGCCCCGGGGTGCAGGTGCGCGGGACCCAGCACCGCGGCGGCCGCGCCCGCACCGAGCGTCAGGGTGGCGAACTCCTCCAGGAACGACTCCCGGGTGGTCTCGGGAGAGGTCATCCGGGCGAGCGTCGCCTCCTGCGTGGGCCGCGGGTCCTCGCCGTTGACGATGACCGCGTACCGCACCTGCCCCGAGTCGATCAGCTGGGCGGCGAGCGTCATGCCGTTGACGAAGCCGAGGCACKCGTTGGTGAGGTCGAAGTTGAGGGCGCTCGACGGCAGCGCCAGCCCCGAGTGGATGCGGGACGCGACCGACGGCTCCAGGAAGGTCCGGGTCACCGACGTGTTGATGAGCAGCCCCACGTCGCCCGCGTCGATCCCGGCCTCGGCCAGTGCCTTGGCACCCGCGGCGGTCGCGGCGTCGTCGAAGGTCATCTCGTCGTCCCACCAGCGGCGCTCGTGCACGCCGGCCACCCGGGACAGCAGCCCCTGCGGGAGGCGCAGCCGTTTCAGGGTGGGTGCCAGACGCTCGTCGAACACCGTCGAGGGCACGACGACCGGCGCCTCGATGCCCACGACGGCAAGGAGCGCGACATCGCGATGGCGGAACGTCGCGTTGCCTGTCACAGGCTGTCCTCTCGACGGGGGCTGGGGTGGCGGGCGCGCACGTGTTCGACGGTGACGGTCAGAATCGGGCTCGCACCGCCTCACCGTGCGCGGGGAGTCCCTCGGCGTCGGCGAGCGCGACGATTTTGTCCGCCACCTCCGCGAGCGCGTCGGCGTCGTACTCGATCACCTGCACGGCGCGCAGGAACGAGTGCACCCCGAGGCCGCTGGCGAAGTGCGCGCAGCCGCCGGTGGGGAGCACGTGGTTCGACCCGGCCATGTAGTCCCCGAGGGAGACCGGGGAGTACGCGCCGACGAAGATCGCGCCCGCGCTGGTCACACGCTCGGCGAGCGCCGCCGCGCCGACCGTCTGGATCTCGAGGTGCTCCGCGCCGTACGCGTTGACCACCTCCAGGCCCTGCTCGAGGTCGTCGACGAGCACGATCGCGGACTGGTCCCCGCGCAGCGCGGTGGTCACCCGCTCCCGGTGCTGCGTGGCGTCCACCCGATCGATCAGCTTGGCCTCGACCGCGCCGGCGAGCTCGACCGAGGGAGTGACGAGCACGGCCGCCGCGAGCGGGTCGTGCTCCGCCTGCGAGACGAGGTCGGCGGCGACGTGCGTGGCGTCCGCGGTCCCGTCGGCCAGGATCGCGATCTCCGTGGGACCGGCCTCGGCGTCGATGCCGACGATCCCCCGGACCAGACGCTTGGCCGCGGCGACGTACACGTTGCCGGGTCCGGTGACGACGTCGACGGGCTCGCAGAGCGTGTCGCCGTCCACGTCGTCGGTGCCGGCCGCGCCGTAGGCGAACATCGCGACCGCCTGCGCGCCGCCGACCGCGTACACCTCGTCGATGCCGAGCAGCGCGCACGTGGCCAGGACCACCGGGTCGGGCAGGCCGTCCTGGTCCTTCTGCGGCGGGGAGGCCACGGCGAGCGAGCCGACGCCGGCGGCMTGCGCGGCGACGACGTTCATCACGACGGACGACGGGTACACCGCGAGCCCACCCGGGACGTAGAGCCCGACCCGGCGGACCGGGACCCAGCGCTGACGGACCTGGGCGCCGGGCGCCAGCTCGACCGTGAAGTCGGCGGGCCGCTGGGCGCCGTGCACCTGGCGGACACGACGGATGGTCTCCTCGAGAGCCGCCCGGACGTCGGGGTCGAGCACGCCGACGGACGCCTGGATCGCCTCGCCCGGCACGCGCAGGTGCACCGGGCGCACGCCGTCGAACCGCTCCGCGAGGTCGCGCAGCTCGGCGGCCCCCCGCTTGCGGACGTCCGCCAGGATCGGTGCGACGACCTCGGCGGCGTGCTCGACGTCGACCTCGGCTCTGGGGAGCTCCTCCAGGAGCTCGCGGCGCGACAGGGTGCGACCGCGCAGGTCGATCCGGGTGATCACGTTCCTGAGCATAGGACGGACCTCTGTCGAGGGCCTGACCAGGACCACTGGGCGGGCGTGCGCTGCGCCACACGGACCCCCGAGCACGGCAGACTACTGCCATGACCCAGGTGCCCATCTCCGACGACTCGATCCGGCTCGGCCAGTTCCTCAAGCTCGCGGACCTCGCCGACTCCGGCGCGCACGCCCGCGCGCTGCTGGAGGACGGTGCCGTGACCGTGAACGGCGAGGACGAGACCCGGCGCGGCCGCCAGCTGGTGCGCGGCGACGTGGTCGAGGTGGACCTGCCGACGGGCTACAAGGAGGCTACGGTCGCCTGACCGCGACTCACGCCTGCTGGTAGCGCGGCAGCGCGGCGTCGAACAGCTCCTGCCAGGGCCGGACCGGGCGGCCTGCCGCGTAGTCGTCCAGCTGGTCGAGCGACGCGTGCCAGCCGCCGCCGTACCCGCGCGCCGCGGCCTCGGCCAGGTCCAGGTGCTCGAGCACGAGGACCGCGCCGTCGCCGTCCGCACGGATCTCGAGCGCCACGCGCGACTCGTCCTCCCCGGGGAACCGCCAGCCGACCAGCAGGCGGTGCGGCGGGTCGCACTCGAGGACCTCGCCGACCGCGTTCTCCGGCGAACCGTCCACGTCGTCGCCCATCCGCAGCTCGTACCGACCGCCCACCCGGAGGTCGCCGTAGACCGGACCGAGCCAGCGGGCGAGCCGGTCCGGCTCCGTCACGCTGGACCAGAGGTCGTCGGGCGTGGTCGCGTACCGCCGCTCGAAGCGGACCGTCACCCCGGTCGCGGACGGCCGGAGCACTCCCCACACGTCAGTCGTCATCTCGTCTCCTCCGCCCGCGGGCGATCTCGGTCTCCAGCGCGTCCAGGCGCCCGTCCCAGAACCGGCGGATGCCGTGCGCCCAGCGCTCGACCTCGTCGAACGCCTCCGGGCGCACGGAGTAGAGCCGGACCGCACCCCGCGGCTCCGAGTCGACGACGCCCGCCTCGCGCAGCACCCGCAGGTGCCGCGACGCGGCCGGCTGGCTGATGCCGAACTCGGCACCGACGGCGGTCGCCAGCTGGCCCGCGCTGCGCTCGCCCTCGGCGAGGAGCTCCACCAGTCGGCGGCGGACCGGGTCCCCCAACGCGTCCATGACCTGCACACGGCCGATCTTTCCGCTTCCCGTTATATAACGCAAGCGCTATAAGCGGATTGGATAGCGTGGCAGCGTGATCGACCTGACCCGACTTCCCGACGACCTCCCGGTGCCTGCGGACGACGGAGCCGCGGACCACCTCACGGGTATCGCGATGCCCGCGGTCGCCCTGGTCGCGACCGACGGGTCCTCCGTGCACGTCGACCGCCTCGGGCCGGGTCGCACGATCCTGTACGCGTACCCGCTGACCGGCGGACCCGGCGCGCGGCTGCCCGACGACTGGGACACGATCCCCGGCGCACGCGGCTGCACCGCCGAGGCGTGCGCGTTCCGGGACCACCACGCCGATCTGCTCGCGGCCGGGGCGTCGGCGGTGTTCGGCCTGTCCACGCAGGACACGGACTACCAGCGCGAGGCCGTCGAGCGGCTGCACCTGCCGTTCGCGATGCTCAGCGACGACGCGTTCACGCTCACGCACACCCTCCGGCTGCCCACCTTCGAGGTCGACGGCAGGACCCTGCTGCGGCGGCTCACGATGGTCGCGCGCGACGGGGTCGTGGAGAAGGTGTTCTACCCGGTGTTCCCGCCCGACCGCCACGCGGCCGAGGTGCTCGCGTGGCTGGTCAGGACGCCAGGCAGCTAGGTCCGAGCAGCGCCTTCAGGTCCCCGAACAGGGACGGCGACCGCTCGACGCGCAGCCCGTGGTCCAGCCGCATGACGGTCGCCCGTCCGGGGCTCGTGAGTCGCAGGTGGACCTCCGTGACGCCCGGATGGGTGGAGAGCACCTCGCGCAGCCGCTCGACCACCGGCGGCGTGCACCGGGACACCGACATCGAGACGACCACGGGCGCGTCCGCCGCCTGCGACACGTCCGGCAGCGACACCTCCATGGCCTGCAGCTGCATGGTCTCGTCGCGCCGCCGCACGCGTCCGCGGATCACCACGACCGCGTCCTCGGCCAGCGCCGTGGAGTACGCCAGGTAGGTCTCGCCGAAGAACATGATCTCGACCGAGGCCTCCATGTCCTCGATGGTGACCGCGGCCCACGGGTTGCCCTGCTTCGACATCTTGCGCTGCAGCGACGTGATGAGCCCGGCGACGACGACCGTCGACCCGTCCGGCCTCTGCTCGTCCTGCAGCAGCGTGGCGATCGACACGTCCGCCGCGGCGGCGAGCACGTGCTCGAGCCCCGACAGCGGGTGGTCGGACACGTACAGGCCGAGCATCTCCCGCTCGAACGCGAGCCGTTGCTTCTTGTCCCAGTCCGGCAGGTCCGGTACGACGACCGCGAAGCCCTGGCCGGCGTCGTCGCCGCCCAGCAGGTCCGCGAACAGGTCGAACTGCCCCTCGGCCTCCTTGCGCTTCACGCCGATGACCGAGTCGACCGCCTGCTCGTGCACGAGCAGCAGGGCGCGCCGCGCGTGCCCGAGCGAGTCGAACGCCCCGGCCTTGATGAGCGACTCGATGGTCCGCTTGTTGCAGACGACCGCGGGCACCTTGTCCAGGAAGTCGGTGAAGGACGTGAACGCGCCCTTCTCCTCGCGCGACCGCACGATCGCGTCGACCACGTTGGCGCCGACGTTGCGGATGGCGGTCAGACCGAACCGGATGTCCTTGCCCACGGCCGTGAAGTTGGCCGACGAGGAGTTCACGTCGGGCGCGAGCACGGTGATGCCCATGTGCCGGCACTCGCCCAGGTACAGCGCTGACTTGTCCTTGTCGTCGCGCACGCTGGTGAGCAGCCCGGCCATGTACTCGGTCGGGTAGTTGGCCTTGAGGTAGGCGGTCCAGTAGGAGATGACCCCGTACGCGGCGGAGTGCGCCTTGTTGAAGGCGTACCCGGCGAAGGGCACCAGCACGTCCCAGACGGCCTGGATGGAGGCGTCGGAGTACCCGCGCTCGCGCATGCCGGCCTGGAACGGGACGAACTCCTTGTCCAGGACCTCCTTCTTCTTCTTGCCCATCGCGCGGCGCAGCAGGTCGGCCTGGCCGAGCGTGTACCCGGCCAGCTTCTGCGCGGCGCGCTGCACCTGCTCCTGGTAGACGATCAGGCCGTGGGTGATGCCCACGACCTCCTCGAGCGGCGCCTCCAGCTCGGGGTGGATGGGCTCCACCTTCTGCAGGCCGTTCTTGCGCAGCGCGTAGTTGATGTGGGAGTTCATCCCCATCGGGCCCGGGCGGTACAGGGCGATGACAGCCGAGATGTCCTCGAAGTTGTCCGGGCGCATCTGGCGCAGCAGCGAGCGCATGGGACCGCCGTCGAGCTGGAACACGCCCAGGGTGTCGCCGCGACCGAGCAGCTCGTACGTCGCCGGGTCGTCGAGCGGGACCTCCTCGATCTTGATCGACGGCTTGCCGTTCATCTCGATGTTCTCGAGGGCGTCGTCGAGGATGGTGAGGTTGCGCAGGCCGAGGAAGTCCATCTTGATCAGGCCCAGGGCCTCGGACCCCGGCTGGTCGAACTGCGTGATGATCGCGCCGTCCTGCGGGCGCCGCATGATCGGGACGATGTCCACCAGCGGCTCGCTCGACATGATCACGCCGGCCGCGTGCACGCCCCACTGGCGCTTGAGGTTCTCCAGCCCCTTCGCGGTCTCCAGCACGCGCTGCGCCTCGGGGTCGGCCTGCACCACCTGGCGGAACTCGTCGGCCTCCGCGTACCGGGAGTCCTGCGGGTTGTAGATGCCCGAGAGCGTGATGTCCTTGCCCATCACCGCGGGCGGCATCGCCTTGGTGAGCTTCTCCCCCATCGCGAACGGGAAGCCGAGCACGCGCGACGCGTCCTTGAGGGCCTGCTTGGCCTTGATGGTGCCGTACGTGACGATCTGGGCGACCCGGTCCTCGCCGTACTTGTCGGTGACGTACCGGATGACCTCGCCGCGACGGCGCTCGTCGAAGTCGACGTCGACGTCGGGCCAGGACACGCGCTCGGGGTTGAGGAACCGCTCGAASAKCAGCCCGTGCTCCAGCGGGTCCAGCTCGGTGATGCCCATCGCGTACGAGGCCATCGAGCCGGCGGCGGACCCACGGCCCGGACCGACGCGGATGCCCTGGTCCTTGGCCCAGTTGATGAAGTCGGCGACGACGAGGAAGTAGCCGGAGAATCCCAGCTGTGTGATGACGCCCGTCTCGTACTGCGCCTGCGTCCGCACGTCCGCGGGAATCTCCCCGTGGTAGCGCCGCTGCAGCCCGGTCTCGACCTCCTTGATGAACCAGGAGTCCTCGCTCTCCCCGGACGGGACCGGGAAGTTCGGCATGAAGTTGGCGTCGGTGTTGAACTCCACCTCGCACTGCTCGGCGATGAGGAGCGTGTTGTCGCACGCCTCCGGAACCTCAGCCCAGGTGCGCCGCATCTCCTCGGCGGACTTCACGTAGAACTGGTCGGTGTCGAACTTGAACCGGTCGGGGTCGGCCAGGGTCGAGCCGGACTGCACGCACAGCAGCACCTCGTGCGCGTGGCTGTCCTCGTGCTTGGTGTAGTGCAGGTCGTTGGTCGCGACGACCGGAGCTCCGATCGACTCGGCCAGCCGCCGGAGGTCCTTGATGACCCGCGTCTCGATCTCGAGCCCGTGGTCCATGAGCTCGACGTAGAAGTTCTCCCGGCCGAAGATGTCCTGCAGCTCCCCGGCGGCCCGTACGGCCTCGTCGAACTGGCCCAGCCTGAGGCGCACCTGCACCTCGCCCGACGGGCAGCCCGTGGTGGCGATCAGCCCGTCGCTGTACGTGGTCAGCAGCTCGCGGTCCATGCGGGGCCACTTGCCCATCTGCCCCTCGAGCGACGCCAGCGAGGACATCCGGAACAGGTTGTGCATGCCCTTGGTGGACTTGGCCAGGAGCGTCATGTGCGTGTACGCGCCGCGGGCGGAGACGTCGTCCGACGCCTGGTGCGCCTCGCCCCACCGCACGCGGTTCTGGTCGAACCGGCTGGTGCCCGGCGTGACGTAGGCCTCGACGCCGATGATCGGCTTGATCCCGTGGCTCTTGGCCTTCTGCCAGAAGTCGAACGCACCGAACAGGTAGCCGTGGTCCGTGATGGCCATCGCGGTCTGACCGAGGCGGGTGGCCTCGGTGAACAGGTCGTCCAGGCGCGCCGCGCCGTCGAGCATCGAGTACTCGGTGTGCACGTGGAGGTGGACGAAGTCGGAGCCCCCAGCTGATGCCATGCGGGCGATCCTACGTCGCTCCGCCGACACTCCCGGGCAGCCACCCCGGCTCTCCGAGCGTGCACGGCGTGTCGCCCGGAGGGCGTGTCGGGACTAGGCCGGCGCGGTCACGACCTTCACCGCGTCGCGGTGCCAGATGGCCTCGTCCAGGTACCGCTCGGGACGGGCGACATAGCCCATCCGGTCGTAGAACCCGAGCGCCTGCTCCTGCGCGCTGAGCTCGACGGACACGCTCCGGACACCGTCCGCCACGTCCCCGAACCGCTCCAGAGCCACGATCTCGAGCACGGACATGAGCAGCGACCCGACCCCCAGCCCGCGGGCGGCGGCGCTCACTGCGACCCGCCCGATGTGCGCAGGCTCACCGGCGTGGTGGGGCGGCAGGAGGCGGGCGGTGCCCAGGGCTGAGCCGTCGTCGCCGATCGCGAGGACGTGGACGGTCGACGGGTCGTCGTCGAGTGCGTCCATCTCGCGCTCGGCGGCCACCTTCTGCTCCTGGACGAACACGGCCATCCTGATCGCCGTCATCGCGGCGCGCTGCTCGGGCGTCTCCACCCGGACGACGCGCACGCTCACGCGTACCCGTCCTGCAGCACGGCCAGGGAACGGGCAAGGTCCTCGGGGTACTCGCTGGTCAGCTCCAGCCACTCGCCCGAGCTCGGGTGGTGGAAGCCGAGCCGCATGGCGTGCAGCCACTGCCGCGTCAGGCCCACCCGCGCCGCCAGCGACGGGTCCGCGCCGTACGTGAGGTCGCCGACGCAGGGGTGCCGCGTGGCCGAGAAGTGCACGCGGATCTGGTGCGTGCGGCCGGTCTCCAGGTGGATCTCCACCAGGGACGCCGCGGGGAGCATCTCGAGCACCTCGTAGTGCGTGATCGACGGCTTGCCGTCCGCCACCACGGCGAACTTCCAGTCCGAGCTGGGGTGCCGGCCGATCGGGGCGTCGATGGTGCCGCTCGTCGGCTCCGGGTGTCCCTGCACGAGCGCGTGGTAGACCTTCTCGACCGTGCGGTCCTTGAACGCCCGCTTCAGCACCGTGTACGCGTGCTCGCTCTTGGCGACGACCATCAGCCCGGACGTGCCGGCGTCGAGGCGGTGCACGATCCCCTGTCGTTCGGCCGCGCCGGACGTCGAGATCCGGTACCCGACAGCCATGAGGGCGCCGACGACGGTCGGACCGGTCCAGCCGGGCGACGGGTGCGCGGCGACGCCGACGGGCTTGTCGATGACCACCAGGTCGTCGTCGTCGTAGACGATCCGCATGCCGGGCACCGGCTCGGCGACGACCTCGATGGTCGACGCCGGCACCACGTCCGGGATCGCGACCTCGAGCCAGCCGCCCGCGGACAGCCGGTCGGACTTGCCCAGCTCCTTGCCGTCGAGGTGCACGCCGCCGGCCTCCGCGATCTCCGCCGCGCGGGTGCGAGAGAGCCCGAGCAGCCGGGCCAGCGCCGCATCCACCCGCTCGCCGACGAGCCCGTCAGGCACTGGCATCGCCCGCGTGTCAGGCATTCTGCTCGGTCGACGTCGTCGTGGTGGTGGTGGTCGCGGAGTCGTCGCCCACGTCCTCCGGCTCGGCGGGCTCTCGCGCCTCCCGGACGTCTCGGGTGCCGTCGAGGTGGATACCGAGCGCGGCCAGGACGACCACGAGCGCGGCGGCCACGACGATCGCGATGTCGGCGACGTTGCCGACGAACCAGTCGGCATAGGCGATGAAGTCCACCACGTGCCCCTCGGCCGGGCCGGGCTCCCGGATCCACCGGTCGACCAGGTTGCCCAGCGCACCCCCGAGCAGGAGACCCAGCGCGACGGCCCACGCGCCCGACCCGATCCGGCGACTGGCCCGCACGACGACGACGATCACCACGGTCGCGACGACCGTGAGGACCCAGGTCATCCCGGTCGCGATCGAGAGCGCGGCTCCGGGGTTGAAGACGAGCTGGAACCCGAGGAGGTCACCGACCAGCTGCCGCCGCTCGCCGTCCGCCAGCGCCTCGATCGCCCACGCCTTCGACGCCTGGTCGAGCACCAGCACGACGGCCGCGAGAGAGAACAGCAGGATCAGCAGCGCGCGTCGGCGCGGGCTGGTCGAGGGCGCGTCGGGCTGGTCGTCCGTCGTGGTGGGCACCGCAGGAGTCTACGTGCGCGTCAGCGACGCTCCTCGCGCTGCTTGCACTCGACGCACAGGGTCGCCCGCGGGAACGCCTGAAGCCGGGCCTTGCCGACCGCCTTGCCGCAGGACTCGCACGTCGCGAACGTGCCGGCCGCGATGCGCGCCAGGGAGCGGGTGGTCTGCGCGAGCAGGTCCCGCGTGTTGTTCACGAGCGTCAGCTCCTGCTCGCGCTCCAGGGCGGACGACCCCGAGTCGGCCTGGTCGTCGCCGGCGCCGTCGCCGGAGTTGCGCAGCAGGTCCGACAGCTCGGCGTCCGCCGCTGCCAGCTCGCTCGTCAGTCGATCGATGTCGCTGGTGAGCTCTTCCGCGACGTCCTTGACCTCCCGCGCCGTCCACGGCTTCTCCCCGTCACGCACCGGGAAGTGCTTGACCAGCTTGGCCAGCTCCTTGGTGTCCGTGCTGACGTCAACCGCGCTGAGCGCGTCGTTGATGGCCACGAGCGGGCCCCCCTGTCCTCGAAGTCACGCGACTGTATGCGGGCACAGGCAGGGACACAACACGCCACGCCGGGTGAAACCCGGCGCGGCGCGCGTGTACGGAGGATCTGACCTGTGGTGATGCGGGGTGTCCGGCGGGGGGTCGCCGGACC
>NZ_JBFUHU010000024.1:0-18545 GCF_056402235.1 Cellulomonas sp. P4_B5_2 | reverse complement strand
TCCAGGAACCGCTCGTAGTGGCCCACGTCGAGGTCCGTCTCCGCACCGTCCTCGGTGACGAAGACCTCGCCGTGCTGGAACGGGTTCATGGTGCCCGGGTCCACGTTGAGGTACGGGTCGAGCTTCTGCATCGTGACGCGAAGGCCACGGGAGCGGAGGAGTCGGCCGAGGCTGCTCGCCGTCAGGCCCTTGCCGAGGGAGGAAGCGACACCCCCGGTGACGAAGATGTGCCGGGTCGTGGAATCCGACCGCCCGGAGAGTCGATGCGCGCGCTCTGTCACGGGATTCCAACCTACCTGACGAATGCCAGGTCCCGGAGCACGACGCGGGGTGAGTCCGGACACGTGGCGTCCTACAGAAGGGGCGCGCCCGGGTTCGCGGGGTCAGGGACGCGGTCGACGACGACCGGCCGGGGCTCCGCCTCGATGCGCCGGAAGTCGCGCAACGTCCCGCGGTCCCCCGCGACCACCGCGCCGGCGACGACGAGGGCCGCGATGATCCCGCCGCCCGCGGCCGCGCCGACGGCGGTGAGCATGCCGTGCCCGGCCAGGTCGGTGACCGCGTCCACCACCCACCGTCCGGCGACCGCGCCGAGACCGGCGCCGAGGACGAGCACGAGCGCGGTCCGCGGCAGGCCGGTGGTCGCGGACCGGCCCGCGGCGCGGCGCAGCAGGAGCACCGCGACCGTGCCACCGACGAGCATGCCGAGCGAGCTGGCCTGCGCGAGCGCCAGGAGCGTCGCCGCGGGGTCGTCCCCGGTGGGGGCCCGCAGCGCGGCGAGCAGGGGCGTCGCCACGGCGACAGTCCCCCAGCCCGCGACGTTCGCCGTGATGGCCGCCCGGCCTCGCTCGAGCGCGTAGAGCGCACGGGACGCGTGGAACATGAGTGCGAAGCCGAGCAGACCCGGCATGAGCCAGGTGATCGTCAGGGTCATCGCGCGCATGCCAGGACCGCCGTCGGCGAAGAACACGAAGACGGCCGTGACCGCGGGGGCGGCGGCGGCGAGGGCGGCGCCCCCGAGGGCCGCGGCGGCGAGGACCGCCCGGGTGGTCCCCGACGCCATCCGTGCGAACGCGTCGTGCTCGCCGGTGGCAGCGCGGTGTGCGAGCCGGGGGAACGTCGACGTCGCCAGGGGCACGACCAGCACCGCGTACGGCAGCAGGTACACCTGCTGGGACCACAGGTACACCGACCAGGTGCCGGGGTTGCCGCGATCGGCGGCGACGAGCAGCGCCACGAGCACCGAGACCTGCTGGGCCACCAGCGAGCCGACGCCGGCGAACGCCAGGGCGGCCAGGCGTCGTCCCGTGCCCTCGGGGAAGCGCAGGGTCGGCCGGATACGCACCCCCAGGCGCCTGACAGGGACGAACATCGGGAAGCACATCGCCGCGACGCCGAGCGTGGTCCCCCAGCCGAGCACCGCCAGCGCTTCGGCCGACACCGCGGCCGGGTCGTCGAGCTCACCGCCGGCGAGCGCCGCGTAGACCAGGTAGGTCGCGATGACGACGAGGGACGACAGCACGGGCGCGAACGCCGGCCAGAAGAACCGCTTGTGCGCCTGGAGCACCGCGTACAGGAGCACGGCGATGCCGTACATGGGGACCTGGACCGCGAAGACGGCGATGAAGTACTGCAGGAGGTCTCGCTGCGAGTCGTCGATCTGTGGCCAGACGGAGGCGATCAGTCCGCTGCACGCGGCGAGCGCGGCGCCGAGCGGGACCAGCACGAGCAGCGTCCACCCGAACGTCGCCGACGTGATCGCGTCGACGTCCTTGTGCAGTGCGCGCGAGACGGGCAGGGCCAGCAAAGGGACGAGCGCGCCCGCCAGCGCACCGCCCGCCGCGACCTCGAAGAGGACGTTGGGCAGGGTGTTGGCCGCGTTGTAGACGCCGCCGATGCTGCCGTCGTGGAACGCGTGTGCCTGCACCAGGTACCTGCCGAAGCCGAGCACCCGGCTCAGGACCGTGACGGCAGCGATCATCGCGGCCGCGCCGCCCAGCCCGGCGATCGTGCGACGCGCCGCGGGGCTCACCCGGACCGGCCCGAGGGCGGGTCGACGGGCCGCCGACCCCAGGCGTCGATGTCGCGCAGCACGGGGGTGCGCTCGATGACGCGCGTGAAGCTGACCTTCTCGCTGGCGACCGTGAGACCCACCACGACCGCGAGGCACGCGAGCCGGACGGGCCGCGGAGCGCTCAGCGCCACGGCGGTCCCGAGCGTGGCGCCCAGAGCGTTCGCGCCACCGTCGCCGAGCATGTCGGTCTCGGCGAGGTCCTGGTCCATCGCGGCCCCGACCACGCCGAGCGCCGCGGCTCCGGCCCCGGCACCGCCGCCCGGCGCGAGAGCGAGCGGGGCTGCCACGAGCGTGGCCGCCTTGAGCGCGCGCCCGGGGCGCAGGTCGAGCAGGTTCACCAGGTTGGCGCTGGAGGCGATCAAGGCTCCCGATGCGGCGACGTCCGCCAGCCACCCGACCGTCGAGCGACGCGTGCCGTCCGCCCGGTGCACCGGCGTGGCCACCGCGGCCGCGACGAGCGCTCCACCGCCGATCCCGAGGACCTTGAGGCCACCAGTCGTGAGCTCGCCGCGCGCGAGGGCACCGAGGTGGCCGCGCAGACCCTTGCGTCGTGACGAGGAGTCCTCGCCGAGGTCGTCGACCAGCCCGAAGGCCGCGCCGGACGCGGTCGCGATCGTGAGCGCGACGGCCCCCCGCGGTGACGGCGCGCCGACGAGTCCGCCGGCGAGCAGTCCCGCAGCCACCGCCGGCCCCTCGAGCAGGCTGATCGGCTCGCCGCGGTGGTTGGTGCGGGTCCAGCGCGCCTGCCCGCCCGGCGCCTGGTGGTCGAACGCGCCCCGCACGACCGCGGTCACCGCACTCGCGACGGCGCCCGTCAGGACGCGACGCGCGACACCTACCGTCATCCCTCGGTCCCTGCGGTCGACTCCGCACCGTCGGTCAGGCGCGGCGTGCGGTCGACCGGTGGCAGCACCACGGCCGCCGGCAGCGGGGTCTCGCCGTCACCGAACCCGTAGTGGCCGTTGGTGCCGGCGATCCGGCCGGCCAGGGCGAGCGGCACGTTGACCTGCCCGGTCACGACGGCCGTGCCGGAGACGGTGGTGATCGTCGCAGCCAGGTCCTGGTCGGCGAGCACGGCGTCCGTGAGGCTGCCCTCGCCCCGGGGTCCGTCGGCCAGGACCGCGCCGGTCGAGAGCTCCTGCGCAGCGCTGAGGACCGCGAGCTGGGCCACGACGGTCGACTCCGACGGCGCGGGGCTCGGGGTCGCGTCTGCGGCCGTCTCCTCCCGGGGAACGCCGATGACGACGATCGCGTCCGCCGGAACGGTGACCTGGTCGGCGACGGTGACCAGCGGGCTGTCGCTCTCGCTCGACGAGAGGAGCTCCAACAGCACGGAGGCGTCGTCGGACAGCACGTCCGGGTTGCTCGGGTCCGACGTGACGAGGGCCTGCACCAGAGCCGAGGCGAGCTCGTCCTCCACGCCCGCGTCGTCTGCCGGGACAGGGTCGAGGTACGTGAGCAGCTGGCCGACCAGAGCCTGCCGGAACGTGCGGGCGTCCGGGTCCATCCACGTGTCCGTCAACGTGACGTGGGCCGTGACGCTGGCGCCCGACTGGGTCAGCCGCGTGTCGATCGCGGTGCGGATCGACTCGTCGACCTCCCCGAGCGCGATCACGGCGACGCGGCGGTCCGCCAGCGTGCCGTCGAGGAGCTGCGGACCCGCGGCATCGATGTAGGTCTCGGCGTCCTGCAGCTCGCCCGACGTGGTGTCGAGCTCCGCCCGGAGAGCGTCCTTCTCGCCGCGGAGCTGCTCGACCTGGCCGGTGAGCGTGTCACCGATCGTCTCCTTGAGCGGGCCGGCACCCAGCGCGATGCCGACGGCCAACGCCAGGAAGACCGAGATGAGCGAGACGATGTGGTAGCGGAAGTCGATCACGGTGCGAGGTCTCCGTCGGGTACGTCGCCGGCGTTCACCGGGACCAGGTGCAGGGCGAGGGCAGCGGCGGTGCTCATCCGAACAGTCCGCTCACCCACGACGTGATGTCGTCGATACGGGCGCCCGAGAGGCCGATCAGGGTCTGGCCCGCCGCGGTCGACGCGAGCGCCACGCCGAGGGCGAGCAGGCCCGCGAGGACCAGGAGGGTGAGCTGCAGGTTGGAGATGCGGTTCCGGTAGAGCCGCGAGACGCCCTTGGCGTCGACCAGCTTGCTGCCGACCCGCAGTCGCGTGAGGAACGTGCTCGCCATGCCCGACCGGCCCTTGTCCAGGAACTCGACGAGCGTGGCGTGCGTCCCGACCGCCACGATCAGCTCGGCGCCCTTGTCGTCGGCGAGCAGCATGGCGACGTCCTCGCTGGTGCCCGTGGCAGGGAACACGACGTGCTTGACGTCCAGCTGCTCCACGCGCGCGAGCCCGGGCGCCCGTCCGTCGCGGTAGGCGTGCACGACGACCTCCGCGCCGCACGTCAGGGCACGGTCGGACACGGAGTCCATGTCTCCGACGATCAGGTCGGGCTTCCAGCCGGCGTCGAGGATCGCGTCCGCTCCCCCGTCGACACCGATGAGCACCGGCCGGTACTCGCGGATGTAGGGCCGCAGCGTGACCAGGTCTTCCTTGTAGTGGTAGCCGCGCACGACGATGAGCACCTGCCGACCGTCGATCACGGTCGAGATGTCGGGGACGCCGACGCCGTCGAGGAGCAGGTCACGCTCGCGGCGCAGGTAGTCCATCGTGTTCGCCGCGAACGACTCCAGCTGCACGGAGAGTCCGGCCCGGGCCTCCTCCATCGCGGTGGCGACCGTCGTCTCGGTCTGCAGGACACCCTCGGCGACCAGGGTCTCGCCGTCGTAGACGGCGCCCTCCACGATCCGGAGCCGGTGGCCCTCGGTGAGGGACATGACGTCCGCGCCGAGGTCGTCGATCAGGGGGATGCCCGCCCCGATGAGGATCTCCGGGCCGAGGTTCGGGTAGCGGCCCGAGGTGGAGCGCGCGGCGTTGAGCACGGCGGCGGGCTGGCACGCGACCAGCGCCTCGGCGGAGACGCGGTCGAGGTCGAGGTGGTCGATGACCGCGATGTCACCGGGGCGCAGACGCTTGGTCAGCCCCTTGGTCCGGGGGTCGACACGTGCCGGACCGGCGACGACGCCGGCTTCGGGCAGGGCGGTGCGTTTGCGCAGGGAGGCTCTCATCGCCGCTCATCGTCCCACGGACGAGAGCTCGAGCAGTTCTGCTGCGTGCGTCCGCGCGGCGTGGGAGTCCTCCTGCCCGGACAGCATGCGGGCCAGCTCGCGCACGCGGTCCTCCTGGGTGACCAAGCGCACGTCCGACTCGGTGACCACGTCCACGCCGTCGGCCGTCGACTTGGTGACGACGAGGTGCCGATCGGCGAACGCAGCCACCTGCGCGAGGTGCGTCACGACGAGCACCTGGCTGCCCTGCGCGAGCGACGACAGCCGGCGGCCGACCTCGACGGCGGCCCGACCACCGACGCCCGCGTCGACCTCGTCGAACACGAACGTCCCCGGTCGCGTCGCGCCGGGCGCGGTGGCCAGCGCGACCTCGATGGCCAGCATGACGCGGGACAGCTCGCCACCGGACGCACCCTTGCCCAGGGCGCGAGCGGGCGCTCCCGCGTGCGGCACCAGGAGCATCTCGACCTTGTCGGCGCCGTGCGGGCCGGGCTCGTCGGCCGGCTCGACGACCACGCGCAGCTCGGCGCCGGCCATCGCCAGCCCCGCGAGCTCCTCGGACACCACAGTGGAGAGTCGTTCTGCGCCGTCACGTCGACCGCTCGTCAGCTGCTCCGCGAGAGCGTCGAGCTCGGTTCCCAGCCGGTCGCGTTCCTGCCGCAGCTCGTCGATCCGCTCCTCCCCGCCGTCGAGGTCGAGCAGCCGGCGACCGGCGGTGTCCGCCCAGGCCAGCACCTCCGCGACCGTCGACCCATAGCTGCGGGTCAGGCTGCCCAGCTCCGCGCGCCGGCGCTGGGCGGCCTCGAGGCGCAGCGGGTCGGCCTGCAGGTCCTCGAGGTAGGCGGCGAGGTCCGTCGACACGTCCGCGAGCAGGTATCCGGCCTCCGCGATACGGGTGGCGAGCGCGGCGAGCGCCGGGTCGTGGCTGCCCTCGTGCTCGAGCAGCCGGCGCGCGAGCTCGATCGTCCCGACTGCCGTCCCCTCGTCGGTGCCGTCGTCCCCGCCGACGAGCGCGGTGTGCGCCCCGGCCGCCGCCGTCCGGAGGTCCTCGGCGTGCGACAGCCGCTCGACCTCGTCGGCCAGCGTCACGTCCTCGTCCGGCTGGGGGTCCACCCGCTCGACCTCCGCGAGCCCGAGGCGCAGCAGCTCCGCCTCCCGCGTGCGGTCCCGCGCCCGGTCGACCAGGTCGGTGAGCTCGGCCTCGACACGTGCCCGCTGCGCCCATGCCCCGCGGTAGCTGGCGAGCACCTCGCGGTGAGCCGGGCCGACGAACTCGTCGAGCGCCTCCCGCTGCACCGCGGGCGAGCGCAACCGGGCCTGGTCGGCCTGGCCGTGCACCGTGACCAGCTCGTCCGCCAGCTCCGCGAGAAGACCCTGGGGCACGGACCGACCGCCCACGAACGCGCGGGACCGGCCCGTGGTGCCGTCCGAGCCGGCGCCGACCGTCCGCAGGAGCACGAGGCTCCCGTCGTCGTCCAGGTCCGCACCCGCCTCGGCGGCGCGCGCGAGCGCAGGTGCACCGGCGTCGAGCACCACCCGCCCCTCGACGGACGCCGACGCCGACCCGACCCGCACGGTCGCCGGGTCGGCCTTGCCGCCCAGCAGGAGGTTCAGTGCCGTCAGCACCATCGTCTTGCCCGCACCGGTCTCGCCCGTGAGCACCGTCAGGCCCGGACCGAGCTCGACGTGCGCGCGCCCGATGACCCCGAGGTTCTCGATCCGGATCTCCTCGATCACGGTGCCGCCTCCGGCTGTACTGCGCGCACGGGCCGGGGCGCGCTGGGCCGCCCGCGCCACCCGTCGACGGGGAGGCCGAACTTGTTCACCAGGCGCGTCGTGAACGGCGCCATCGTGAGCCGTGCCAGGCGCACGGGAACGGGGCTGCGGGTCACCTCCACCCGCGACCCCTTCGGCACCTCGAGCCGCCGGCGGCCGTCGAGCGTGACCAGCCCGGCGGCGGGCGAGCGGTCGAGGACCTCCACCGCGAGCGTGCTCCGGGGGCCGACCACCAGCGGCCGCGCGAACAGGGCGTGCGCCGACAGGGGCACAAGGATCATGCCGTCCACGTCCGGCCACACCACCGGCCCGCCGGCGGAGAACGCGTGCGCGGTGGACCCGGTGGCGGTCGCCGCGACGATCCCGTCGCAGCCGAACGACGACAGCGGGTGGCCGTCGACCTCGACCAGCACCTCGAGCATGCGCGACCGGTCCACTTTCTCCAGCGCCGCCTCGTTGAGCGCCCACCCGGTGCCGATGCTCCCGTCCGGTCGCAGCACCCGGACGTCCAGGGTGCCGCGCTCCTCGACGACGAACTCGCCCGCGGTGAGTCGTCGTACCGCCTCCCCCACGTCCTCGCGCTCGCTCTCGGCGAGGAACCCGACGTGCCCGAGGTTCACGCCGAGCAGCGGCACGGACGTCCCGCGCGTGAGCTCAGCGGCTCGCAGGATCGTCCCGTCGCCCCCGAGCACGATCGCCAGCTCGAACGGCGGCAGGTCGGCTGCGTCGGCGTCCTCGGCGGCCAGCACCGGCTCGACGCCCGCGAGTTCGAGCTCGCGCACCACCTCGCGGGTGGCGGCCACGGCCTCCTCTCGGCCCCCGTGGGTGACCACCAGGGCGCGCCGGGTCACCGGGCCACCTCCCCATCGGCGAGCACGGCGGCGGTGATCCGGTCGACCAGGACCTCGACGGGGCCGTCGCCCTCGGGCCGTCGGAACCACACGAAGAACTCGACGTTGCCGCTCGGACCCGGCAGGGGGCTGCGCACGACGTCCCGCACCGCCAGGCCGAGCTCGGCACCGGCGCGCGCGACACCCAGCACGGCGTCCACCCACAGGCCGGGCAGACGCACCACACCGCCCGAGCCGAGGCGCTCGCGTCCGACCTCGAACTGCGGCTTCACCATCAGCAGCAGGTCGGCGTCCGGCCGGGCGACCTCGACGAGCGCCGGCAGCACCAGGGTGAGCGAGATGAACGAGAGATCGGCGACGACCAGCTCCGGCGCGGGGCTGACGTCACCACGTGTCAGGGTGCGGACATTGACGCCCTCGCGCACGTCCACCCGCGGGTCCGACCGCAGCTCATCGACCATCTGGTCGTGACCGACGTCGACCGCCACGACGCCCGTCGCCCCACGGCGCAGCAGCACGTCGGTGAAACCCCCGGTGCTCGCCCCCGCGTCGAGGCAGTACCGACCGGCGACCGCCGGACCGTCCGCGCCGAGCGCGTCGAGGGCCCCCGCCAGCTTGTGCCCGGCGCGCGACGCGTACCCCGGGTCGTCGTCGTCGGACTGGACGGCGACCTCGCGCTCGTCCGTCACCTGCGCGGCGCTGCGCGAGACCGCGGAACCGTCGACGGTCACCCGACCGGCGGCGATCAGCTCTCCGGCGTGCCGGCGCGACCGGGCCAGTCCGCGGCGCACGAGCTCCGTGTCGAGGCGTGTGGTCACCGCGGGTCAGCCCTCCGCGTCCGCGAGCCGGTCCTGGAGCGCGCCGTGAACCGCGTCGAACACCGCGACGTGCGCCCGCAGCGGCTGGTCCTCGAGCCCCACCAGCGTCGACAGCGCCTCGTCGACCGCCGCGTCCGAGGTCGACTCGAGCCCGGGCACCTGTCCCGGTGTCACGTCCGTCCCGCCGGTCTCGCTCACTGCGCCGTCTCCTGCCGTGGTCGTGTCCTGGTCCCGGTCGCTCGCCGACATCGGCAGCCGCACCCCTCGGTGCAGAGTCCGGGACCGCGCCCACGCTACCTGTCGGAACCGACGTCGACCGGTCGCCACACACAGGCAGCGTCGGTCCTCGTCACTGGCTCGCGAGGTCCGTCGCCAGCTCGGGGACCGAGGTCGGGTCGAGCTCCACCCCGTCGTCGACCGCGGCCCACGCAGCCGCGCACGCAGCGCGGACCACGTCGACCTTGCCCTCGACGGTCGTGTCGGCAGTGCGGCCGAGCTCGAGGCGCCCGTCGACGACCCGCGCCGACGCGTCCCGCACGGTCCACCAACCCTCCGCTGCCGCCTGGGGCTCCGGGTGGGCGACGAGCAACGAGCGCAGGTCCGCGCCGATGAGGTGCGGCCGCTCCCCCGGCACCGCCAGCACGTCGTCGCGCGCCGAGCTCACGCCGGTCAGCACGTGCAGACCGATGTAGCCGCCTGCGCGAGCACCGCCCAGGTCGGTGTCGAGCCGGTCGCCGATCACGAGCGTCTCGCGCGCACCGACCCGCTCCACGGCCATCTGGTACATCGTCGGGGACGGCTTGCCCGCGCTGTCCGGGACCACACCCGTCGCGGCCTGGACGGCGCCGACGAGCGACCCGTTCCCCGGTGCGAAGCCCCGCGCGGTCGGCAGGCTCAGGTCGAGGTTGGAGGCCACGTGCCACGCACCCCGGCCGACGGCGTACGCCGCCTCCGCGAGCTGTGGCCAACCCACCTCCGGCGAGAAGCCCTGGGCGACCGCCGCGGGCTCGTCGTCGGCGGAGTGGACCACTTCGTACCCGGCCAGCCGCACGGCGGTGACCAGCCCGGCGCCACCCACGACCAGCACCTTCGACCCGCGCGGCAGGCGGGTGCGCAGCAGCTGCGCAGCCGCCTGCGCGGCGGTCATCACCTCGGAGGCGTGCGTGACGATCCCAAGGTCCGTAAGCTGGTCCGCGACGGACTCGGGCTCGCGCGACGCGTTGTTCGTGACGAACACCAGACGCATCCCGCGCTCACGCGCCGCGGTCAGCCCTTCGGCCGCACCGTCGATCGGCTCGTGACCGCGGTAGGCCACGCCGTCCAGGTCGACCAGCGCGAGGTCGAACCGGTCCGCGAGCGGTGTGGCCGAGCCGATGAGCCCGCCCGTCACCGGCCGCCCTCCGCCTCGTCCGACCCCTGCCCGCCCAGCAGCTGCTCCGGCGCCTCGGACGTCCGGTCGTCGCCTGCCTCGACGGATCCGTCCGACGTCGAGTCCTGAGATCCGGCGACGTCGTCGACGGACGGCTCGGACTCGTCGGACGTGTCGTCAACCTCGGGCGACGCGTCGTGGACCTCGTCGACGGCGCCATCGGTCTCGTCGTCGTCCTCGTCCTTGTCGTCCTCGTCGTCCTCGTCCTCGTCGTCCTCGGCTGCGGCGGAGTCGTCTGAGGCGGAGTCGTCTGCGACGGAGTCGTCTGAGGCGGAGTCGTCTGCGACGGAGTCGTCTGCGACGGAGTCGTCTGAGGCGGAGTCGTCTGAGGCGGAGTCGTCTGCGACAGCGATCGCGTCGAATGCGCCCTCGTCGTACTCGCCGTCCTCGTCGAACTCGCTGAGGTCGAACGAGACCACCTCGTCCTCGACCTCCACGTCACCCGCGGCCTCGTCGAGCTGGTCCTGCGTGTAGGGCGCCAGCTCGGCCGCCGCCTCGTCGGCGCGTCCGGCCGCCTCGAGCGCGGTCGCCCGAGCCTGAGCCACCCGTACGGCAACCAGACCGGTCCCGGCACGCACCGCGGCGGTCGACAGCGCCGCCACAGCGGCATCGGCCTGGCCCAGGTCCAGCCGCGCACCGCTGACGACGATGGCCAGCTCGATGCTGGTCTCCGCGTCGAGCGTCTCGGCCTCCGGCTCCTGCGCCAGGGCGAGCGCCCGCTCGGGCCTGCCCAGCCCACGCTCGCAGTCGACCATGATCGCCAGGTGCTCCGACGACCCGTTCAGCCGGCGCACCGTCCGCAGCTCGCGCAGCGCCTCGGCGTACCGACCCGTCCGGTAGGCAGCCAGACCGGCGGCCTCCCGCACGACGTCGACCCGCCCGGCACGGCGGACCGCGGCCTGGGCGTGCTCGTAGGCGAGCTCCGGCTCGGTGTCGAGCAGCCGACCCACCATCACCAGGTGACGGCCGACGCCGTCGGCGTTGTCCTTGCTGAGCGTGCGCAGCCGGCCGCGGACGGAACGGTCGAGATCGCTGAACACGACCTCGTCCGGGATCTCGGGCGCGACGACACGCTCCTCCTGCGGCGGACGCGTGAGCCGACGGTCGTCGGTCGTCGGACGCTCCGCACCCGCGGCGTACCCCGCGCGCGGGCCGGACCGGTCGTCGCGCACGGGCCGACCGCTGGGGGGCCGACGATCGCCCGTCGCCGGGCGGTCGCCACGACTGCCCGCGGCGGGCGGACGAGAAGACGTGCGCTCAGGACGGTCGCTCCGGTCCGAGTACGAGGGGCGCTGACCACCGGACGCCGGACGGTCGCCCGACGGACGCCGGTCTGGCGCGCCGGCGGGACGGGCCCCACGGTCGGGTCGCTCGCCGCTCGAGCGCCGGTCATCGGCCGGACGACTTCCGTACGACGGACGATCCCCGTCGGGTCGCTGCCCGTACGCGGGACGACCACCACCGGAGCGGTCACCGTAGGAGGGACGGTCACCCTGCGGACGACCACCACCGGAACGGTCACCGTACGAGGGACGGTCACCCTGCGGGCGACCACCGGAACGGTCACCGTACGAGGGACGGTCACCCTGCGGACGACTCCCAGAACGGTCACCGTACGAGGGACGGTCACCCTGCGGGCGACCACCGGAACGGTCACCGTACGAGGGACGGTCACCCTGCGGGCGACCACCGGAGCGCTCACCGTAGGAGGGACGGTCACCCTGGGGACGACCACCGGAGCGCTCACCGTAGGACGGACGATCACCCGAGGGGCGACCACCGGAACGGTCACCGTAGGAGGGACGGTCACCCGAGGGACGACTCCCAGAACGGTCGCCGTACGAAGGACGGTCGCCACCTGAAGGTCGGTTCCCATACGCAGGGCGATCCCCGCCGGAGCGGTTCCCGTACGAGGGACGGTCACCCGAGGGACGACCACCACCGGAACGGTCGCCGTACGAAGGACGGTCGCCACCGGCAGGTCGGTTCCCGTACGCAGGGCGGTCCGCGCCGGAGCGGTTCCCGTAGGAGGGACGGTCACCCGAGGGACGACCACCACCGGAACGGTCACCGTACGAAGGACGGTCGCCCGGGGGACGACCCCCGGAACGGTCACCGTACGAAGGACGGTCGCCACCGGAAGGTCGGTTCCCATACGCAGGGCGATCTCCGCCGGAGCGGTTCCCGTACGAGGGACGGTCACCGGAGGGCCGATTCCCGTAGGACGGGCGGTCGCCACCGCGGCTGGTCCCGCCGGAGCGATCTCCGAAGCCCGTTCGATCGCCAGACGGACGGCCGTAGCTCGGTCGATCCCCGCTGGGACGATCGCCGTACGAAGGACGGTCTGCACCGCGGCCACGGTCACCCGCACCAGAGCGGTCACCGTACGGGGGCCGGCCGCTGCCGGAGCGATCGCCGTACGACGGTCGGTCAGCACCCGGACGCCCGCTGCCGGACGGCCGGAACCCGCGGTCATCACCTGCAGGCCGCCCGCCGGACGACGGACGATAGCCGCGGTCCCCGCCGGAGCTCGGACGACCGCCGCCGTAGGAACCGCCGCCGCGACCGGACGACCCGCCGCGAGACGCACCGCCACCCTGCGAGCCGCGCGGGCCTCGTGCCGAGCTGCTGCGTTCGCCGTCAGGTCGACCGCGGCCCGCTCCACCCGATCGATTCCGGTCGTCGGGTGTGCCCTCGGCACGATTCTCGCTGTTCATCTGTGTGCTCTCCTCGTCGCGATCGACCGCCCCATCGTCTCATCCCCTGCTCCGGACGCCGAACGGCGGCCGAGTGGGCCGCGCCGAATAGGGCGGAGCGGGGACGACACTGCGGTGGAAATTGGTGATCAATACGCCCGACGTCGCGCGCACAGAACATTCTCTTGGGAAACAGAAGAAGCCACCCCCGTAGGGGTGGCTTCTCCTGAATGATGTCCGGCGGCGTCCTACTCTCCCACACCCTGGCGAGTGCAGTACCATCGGCGCTGAAGGGCTTAGCTTCCGGGTTCGGAATGGGACCGGGCGTTTCCCCTTCGCTATGACCGCCGTAACGTTGTCGAGTTGTCAAACGGGTTCCCGTTCGTCTCTCGGGAACCGCACAGTGGACGCGTAGCAACAAATGAATGAAGTGGTGAAGTTGTCGGCTTATTAGTACCGGTCAGCTGCGAGGGTCGTTAGTCCCCTCTTCCACATCCGGCCTATCTACCCAGTGGTCTAGCTGGGAGCCTCTCACCCCTCAAGGGGGCATGGAAACCTCATCTTGAAGCAGGCTTCCCGCTTAGATGCTTTCAGCGGTTATCCCTTCCGAACGTAGCTAACCAGCCGTGCTCCTGGCGGAACAACTGGCACACCAGAGGTTCGTCCGTCCCGGTCCTCTCGTACTAGGGACAGCCCTTCTCAAGTTTCCTGCGCGCGCAGCGGATAGGGACCGAACTGTCTCACGACGTTCTAAACCCAGCTCGCGTACCGCTTTAATGGGCGAACAGCCCAACCCTTGGGACCTACTCCAGCCCCAGGATGCGACGAGCCGACATCGAGGTGCCAAACCATGCCGTCGATATGGACTCTTGGGCAAGATCAGCCTGTTATCCCCGGGGTACCTTTTATCCGTTGAGCGACGGCGCTTCCACAAGCCACCGCCGGATCACTAGTTCCGACTTTCGTCCCTGCTCGACCTGTCAGTCTCACAGTCAAGCTCCCTTGTGCACTTGCACTCGCCACCTGATTGCCAACCAGGCTGAGGGAACCTTTGAGCGCCTCCGTTACATTTTAGGAGGCAACCGCCCCAGTTAAACTACCCACCAGGCACTGTCCCTGGTCCGGATCACGGACCGAGGTTAGATATCCAGAGCGACCAGAGTGGTATTTCAACGTTGACTCCACCGACACTGGCGTGCCGGCTTCACAGTCTCCCACCTATCCTACACAAGCCGCACCGAACACCAATACCAAGCTATAGTAAAGGTCCCGGGGTCTTTCCGTCCTGCTGCGCGTAACGAGCATCTTTACTCGTAGTGCAATTTCGCCGAGTTCGCGGTTGAGACAGCGGAGAAGTCGTTACGCCATTCGTGCAGGTCGGAACTTACCCGACAAGGAATTTCGCTACCTTAGGATGGTTATAGTTACCACCGCCGTTTACTGGGGCTTAAATTCTGAGCTTCGCCTTGCGGCTGACCCGTCCTCTTAACCTTCCAGCACCGGGCAGGCGTCAGTCCGTATACATCGTCTTGCGACTTCGCACGGACCTGTGTTTTTAGTAAACAGTCGCTTCTCCCTGGTCTCTGCGGCCCTTCACGCTCCCCGAGCAAGTCGGTTCACGCTTCAGGCCCCCCTTCTCCCGAAGTTACGGGGGCATTTTGCCGAGTTCCTTAACCACGATTCTCTCGATCGCCTTGGTATTCTCTACCTGATCACCTGAGTCGGTTTGGGGTACGGGCGGCTAGAACCTCGCGTCGAGGCTTTTCTTGGCAGCATAGGATCACCAGATTCCCGCATTCGCGGTCACCGTCAGCTCTCAGGCTATATGAGGTGCGGATTTGCCTACACCTCGCCCTACGACCTTGGACGTGGACTACCATCGCCACGCTTGGCTACCTTCCTGCGTCACCCCTGTTAATACGCTTACCTACTACCGGTTCGGGTCACGCGCTCCACGCCACGGTGTCCCCGAAGGGACGATGTGACATCTCGGGCGTTTAGCATCACCGGGCTCGGTATGGGCGGTTCTTCGCCGGTACGGGAATATCAACCCGTTGTCCATCGACTACGCCTGTCGGCCTCGCCTTAGGTCCCGACTTACCCAGGGCGGATTAGCCTGGCCCTGGAACCCTTGATCATTCGGCGGACGGGTTTCTCACCCGTCATTCGCTACTCATGCCTGCATTCTCACTCGTGTGGCGTCCACCGCTGGGTTCCCCCGCGACTTCACTCGCCACACGACGCTCCCCTACCCATCCACACGCCTGAACACACCCGAAGGTGCGCTGAGCTGATATGTGAATGCCACAGCTTCGGCGGTATACTTGAGCCCCGCTACATTGTCGGCGCGGAATCACTTGACCAGTGAGCTATTACGCACTCTTTCAAGGGTGGCTGCTTCTAAGCCAACCTCCTGGTTGTCTGTGCAACTCCACATCCTTTCCCACTTAGCATACGCTTAGGGGCCTTAGCTGGTGGTCTGGGCTGTTTCCCTCTCGACTACGGAGCTTATCCCCCGCAGTCTCACTGCCACGCTCTGGCTTACCGGCATTCGGAGTTTGGCTAACGTCAGTAACCTGGTGGGGCCCATCGGCTATCCAGTAGCTCTACCTCCGGCAAGAAACACGTGACGCTGCACCTAAATGCATTTCGGGGAGAACCAGCTATCACGGAGTTTGATTGGCCTTTCACCCCTAACCACAGGTCATCCCCCAGGTTTTCAACCCTGGTGGGTTCGGTCCTCCACGCGGTCTTACCCGCGCTTCAACCTGCCCATGGCTAGATCACTCCGCTTCGGGTCTAGAGCACGCGACTGAGACGCCCTATTCGGACTCGCTTTCGCTACGGCTTCCCCACACGGGTTAACCTCGCCACGTACCACTAACTCGCAGGCTCATTCTTCAAAAGGCACGCTGTCACCCCTGCTAGGGAGGCTCCAACGGATTGTAGGCACACGGTTTCAGGTACTATTTCACTCCCCTCCCGGGGTACTTTTCACCTTTCCCTCACGGTACTTGTCCGCTATCGGTCACTAGGTAGTATTTAGGCTTACACAGTGGTCTGTGCAGATTCACTCCAGGTTTCTCGGGCCCGGAGCTACTTGGGATCCCCTTCGGGAGGCCACGCCATTTCGTCTACGGGGGTCACACCCTCTGTGCCGGGCCTTTCAATGCCCTTCGACTATGACGCGACTTTCTGACTCCCTGTCGGATCGGCAGATCCAACGGAAAGGTCCCACAACCCCGTGCACGCAACGCCTGCCGGCTTGAACACGTACACGGTTTGGCCTGATCCGCTTTCGCTCGCCACTACTCACGGAATATCTCTTCCTGGCGGTACTGAGATGTTTCACTTCCCGCCGTTCCCTCCACACACCCTATATATTCAGGTGCGGGTCACACGACATGACTCGTGCGGGGTTTCCCCATTCGGACATCCTCGGATCACGGTTCGTTTGCCAACTCCCCGAGGCTTATCGCAGGCTACAACGTCCTTCTTCGGCTCCTAGTGCCAAGGCATCCACCCTGTGCCCTTATAAACTTGACCACAAAAATCATTCAAAAAAGATGCTCGCGTCCACTGTGCAGTTCTCAAGCTACGACCGGGAAACTGCCACCCTCACCCCAGCACCTACCCGCACCACCCACACCAAGGTGTGGACCATGCCGGCGGTTTGACTGAGCGGTACCAGCCCGCAGCCACCCGCACCCGCCCCACACCCTCAGGTGTAGACCGCGTGCGTAGCGACCCTGAACGAACAACCTTCCGGCTGTTCCCTCAGGACCCAACAGCGTGCCCAGCCGACCCCTCCCCAGCAGCGGACCGTTCCCACCCAGAACCCCGTAGGGCCTGGCGTACTAGGTCGCCACCAGCTCGAAAGCCGGCCAACAGTCGATGTTCCACCCTCGAGCACCGTCCCCCACTCGTTCGGCAGGGACAACGGGCCTGGACACCCCAGCAACCCCATGACAGGACTACTTGATGCCAGATGCTCCTTAGAAAGGAGGTGATCCAGCCGCACCTTCCGGTACGGCTACCTTGTTACGACTTAGTCCCAATCGCCAGTCCCACCTTCGACAGCTCCCTCCACAAGGGTTGGGCCACCGGCTTCGGGTGTTACCGACTTTCGTGACTTGACGGGCGGTGTGTACAAGGCCCGGGAACGTATTCACCGCAGCGTTGCTGATCTGCGATTACTAGCGACTCCGACTTCATGGGGTCGAGTTGCAGACCCCAATCCGAACTGAGACCAGCTTTTTGGGATTCGCTCCACCTCGCGGTATCGCAGCCCTTTGTACTGGCCATTGTAGCATGCGTGAAGCCCAAGACATAAGGGGCATGATGATTTGACGTCATCCCCACCTTCCTCCGAGTTGACCCCGGCAGTCTCCCATGAGTCCCCGGCATAACCCGCTGGCAACATGGGACGAGGGTTGCGCTCGTTGCGGGACTTAACCCAACATCTCACGACACGAGCTGACGACAACCATGCACCACCTGTACACCGACCTTGCGGGGCAACCATCTCTGGAAGTTTCCGGTGTATGTCAAGCCTTGGTAAGGTTCTTCGCGTTGCATCGAATTAATCCGCATGCTCCGCCGCTTGTGCGGGCCCCCGTCAATTTCTTTGAGTTTTAGCCTTGCGGCCGTACTCCCCAGGCGGGGCACTTAATGCGTTTGCTGCGGCACGGAACTCGTGGAATGAGCCCCACACCTAGTGCCCAACGTTTACGGCATGGACTACCAGGGTATCTAATCCTGTTCGCTCCCCATGCTTTCGCTCCTCAGCGTCAGTTGCGGCCCAGTGACCTGCCTTCGCCATCGGTGTTCCTCCTGATATCTGCGCATTCCACCGCTACACCAGGAATTCCAGTCACCCCTACCGCACTCTAGTCTGCCCGTACCCACTGCAAGCCCAAGGTTGAGCCTTAGGTTTTCACAGCAGACGCGACAAACCGCCTACGAGCTCTTTACGCCCAATAATTCCGGACAACGCTTGCGCCCTACGTATTACCGCGGCTGCTGGCACGTAGTTAGCCGGCGCTTCTTCTGCAGGTACCGTCACTTGCGCTTCTTCCCTGCTGAAAGAGGTTTACAACCCGAAGGCCGTCATCCCTCACGCGGCGTCGCTGCATCAGGCTTGCGCCCATTGTGCAATATTCCCCACTGCTGCCTCCCGTAGGAGTCTGGGCCGTATCTCAGTCCCAGTGTGGCCGGTCGCCCTCTCAGGCCGGCTACCCGTCGTCGCCTTGGTAGGCCACTACCCCACCAACAAGCTGATAGGCCGCGAGCCCATCCCAGACCGATAAATCTTTCCAGACACCACACATGCGCGTGTGTCTCGTATCCGGTATTAGCCATCGTTTCCCATGGTTATTCCAGAGTCTGGGGTAGGTTGCTCACGTGTTACTCACCCGTTCGCCACTGATCAGACCAGCAAGCTGGCCATCACCGTTCGACTTGCATGTGTTAAGCACGCCGCCAGCGTTCGTCCTGAGCCAGAATCAAACTCTCCGTAAATGTCTACATGGCACCCCACCACCCAAAAGCAGCAGAGCAACCGACACACGAAATGGTCCCGATAAGGACCGTTCAGATTCGGCTGAATTTTGGCACCGCACCCCACGGAGGTGGAGAAACGGCACCTATCTCAACCAAGACCCACCACCCTCGAACACCCCACCCCGAACGGGACAGAACATCCTCCGATAGCGAGCCATATGGCATCGACTATTTGGCACACTGTTGAGTTCTCAAGGAACAGACGCGCATC
>NZ_JBFUHU010000023.1:0-19050 GCF_056402235.1 Cellulomonas sp. P4_B5_2 | reverse complement strand
GTTCTGGGTGGCCGAGCACCACGCGATGCCCGCGGTCGCGTCCACGTCCCCCGGCGTGCTGCTGGCGCACCTCGCGGCCGCGACCGACCGCATCCGGGTGGGGTCCGGCGGGGTCATGCTGCCCAACCACCCGACGCTCGTCGTCGCCGAGCAGTTCGCGATGCTGGAGGCGCTGCACCCCGGCCGCATCGACCTCGGCATCGGCCGGGCGCCCGGCGCCGACCCGATGACGGCCGCGGCTCTGCGCCGCACCGTCGAAGGTCTCGGTGCCGACGACTTCCCGGCCGAGGTGATCGACGTCCTCGCGCTGCTCGGGCAGCAGCTGCCCGGCCGCACCCCGTCGCTGCGGGCCACGCGGCTGTCGGCGACCCCGGCGGCCACCTCGACCCCGCAGGTCTGGCTGCTCGGCTCCAGCTCGTTCAGCGCCGAGCTGGCGGGCTCGCTCGGCCTGCCGTTCAGCTACGCCCACCACTTCAACACGGGCCACACGCTGCAGGCCGCCGACGCCTACCGGCGCGCGTTCCGGCCGTCCCCGGTGCTGGACGCCCCACGGCTCATGGTCTCGGCCTCGGTGCTGGTCGCCGACACCGACGACGAGGCCGACTACCTGGCGGGACCCAGCCGCGTCATGGCCCTGTCGCTGCGCACCGGACGGCCGCTCGGTCCGATCGTCTCCCCGGAGGACGCCGCGCGTGAGCTCGCGGCGCTGGACCCGGCCGCGGCCGCGGACTTCTTCGCCCGCGTCCCGGGCACCCAGGTGGCCACCACGGCCGACCGGGCCGTCGACGAGCTCGCCGCTCTGGTGGCGCGCACCGGTGCCGACGAGCTGATGATCACCGGGACCGCCTACGACGTGGCGACTCGCGTGCACACGGTCGAGCAGGTGGCTGGACGCTGGCCGGCGGTCGCGATCGCGGCCTAGACCTGCTGGTCGGCGGCGTGCGGGTCCCGGACCAGCCGGGCGGGGGCGACGCCGTCGAGCACCAGGGTGTCGTCGTCGGGAGCCGACACGGTCACGGGCTCCCCGAGCAGCCGGAGCACCTGCTGCTCACAGGCCATCGCGTCCGGCGGTCCCGCCATGAGCGTGGAGACGACCGGGCCGAACGTCAGCGTGTCTCCGTCCAGCACCCACGTGCCGCGCACGCGGTTGACCCCGGCCAGGCCGAACACCTGCCCGTCACCGTCGAAGGTCAGCCACGGGGTCGCTCGGCGTCGACCCTCGACCTGCGCGCCCTCGAGCGCCGTGAACCGCCAGGTACCTGCCAGCTCCACCATCCCCCGATGATGTCACCCGCGGGGCTGACGGTCCGCCCAGGTCTCGAGCGTCACGCGCGGGCCGGTGTAGAACGGCACCTCCTCGCGCACGTGCAGGCGCGCGTCGGTGGCCCGCAGGTCGCGCATGAGGTCGACGATGCGGTGCAGCTCGGGCGCCTCGAACGCCAGGATCCACTCGTAGTCGCCCAGCGCGAAGGCCGAGACCGTGTTCGCGCGGACGTCGGCGTACCCGCGGGCCGCCTGCCCGTGCTCGACGAGCATGCGCCGCCGGTCGTCCTCGGGCAGCACGTACCAGTCGTAGGACCGCACGAAGGGGTACACGGTCATGTAGTCGCCCGCGGGCTCGCCCGCCAGGAACGCGGGGACGTGCGCGCGGTTGAACTCGGCCGGCCGGTGCAGGCCGACCACGGACCACACGGGCAGCAGGTGCCGGCCGAGGTCGCTGGCGCGCAGCCGCTGGTAGGCGCCCTGAACCTCCTCGACCGTCTCCGCGTGCCACCAGACCATGAGGTCGGCGTCCGCCCGCAGGCCCGCGACGTCGTACCAGCCGCGGACCACGAGGCCGTCGGCGGCGACCGCGGCCTGCGCGGCGGTGATCAGCTCGGCGCGCTCATCGTCGTCCTCGGGCAGCACCTCTTCGAGGGCGAACACGGTCCACATGGTGTAGCGGACGGTGGCGTTGAGGGCCTCGGGATCGTGCGTCATCGCAGGGTGCTCCAGGTGTGTGGTCAGGACCAGGGATCGGTCGAGCAGGCGGCAGGGATGCCGGTGGGCGTTCCGGCGCGCATCTGGCAGCAGCCCGGGCGGCAGACGGACCGGTAGGGCGGCAGCTCACCGGCCGTCGCCTCGGCCACGGGCCGCGCGGCGGCGTCCGCGACCACGTCGGCCGTGACCGGGTGCGCGCCCCTCGCGTCCGCATCCCGGGCCAGGGCAGCGCGCTCCAGGACGAGGTCGACGAGCCCGCGCACGAACGGCTCGCGGGTGCCCACGCTGTCCGCGCGGACGGCGACCATGCCCAGCTCCGCCGCCGTCGCCAGCGCCTCGGTGTCGAGGTCGAACGCGACCTCCATGTGGTCGGAGACGAAGCCGATCGGCGAGAGCACGACCGCCTCGACCCCGTCGGCCGCCAGCGCCGCGAGGTGGTCGTTGACGTCGGGCTCCAGCCACGGCTGGGTGGGCGGGCCCGACCGCGAGCAGTACGCGAGGTCCCAGGTCACCGGGCGCCCGAGGCGCTCCTCGACCGCGGCAGCGACCGTCCCGGCGACGTCGAGGTGCTGCGCGGAGTACGACGCCCCCGACACCTGCGACGCCTCCTCCATCGTGTCCGGGATGGAGTGGGTGACGAACACCAGGCGGGCATCGCGGTCGATCGACGCGAACGCCTCGGTCACCGCGTCGATGTTCGCCTGCACGAAGCCGGGGTGGTTGAAGTAGGACCGCACCTTGTCGACGACCAGCGGGTGCTCGCCCTCGCCGAGGCCGACGTCGGCGCCGAGCTCGTCGAGAGACGCCCAGAGGTTCTCCCGGTACTGCCGGCAGCCGGAGTACGACGAGTACGCGCTCGTCACCACCGCGACCATGCGGCGGGCGCCGTCCGAGTAGGCCGCCGACAGGGCGTCACGCGTGTAGGGCTCCCAGTTGCGGTTGCCCCACACCACCGGGAGGTCCAGGCCGCGGCGGGCGAGCTCGTCGGCGAGCGCCCTCTGCAGAGCGAGGTTCTGGCCGTTGATCGGGCTGGCACCGCCGAAGTGGTGGTAGTGCTCGGCCACGACGGCCAGTCGCTCGTCGGGGATGTTCTTGCCCCGGGTGACGTTGCGCAGGAACGGCAGCACGTCGTCGGGCCCGTCGGGTCCCCCGAACGAGAAGAGCAGGAGCGCGTCGTACGGGGCGACGGGACTGCGGTCGGTCGAGGGCGTCAGGGTGCTCACGGCGGTGTCGGGGGCCACCGCTCGATCATCCCACCGGGGGTCGGCAGCCCTCGCGGTGAGTTGGCCCTGCGGACCGTGATCTTGACCGCACGCGCTGTCAGAACGCGCCGCTCAGCCCTTGACCGCGCCCCCGAGACCGGCGCCGCGCAGGAACATGCGCTGGAAGATCAGGAACATCAGGATCGGGATGATGGTCGCGATCGCGTAGGCCGCCATGAGCGTGCCCTTGTCGGTGGTCGCCTCCAGCGACGGCAGCCGGACCGAGAGCGGCTGGAGGTCCGGGTTGCGCAGGACCAGCAGCGGCCAGAGGAAGTCCTTCCACGACGCGATGACCGCGAACACCGACACCACGCCGAGGATCGGCTTGCTCATGGGCAGGACGATGGACCAGAACAGCCGGAACGGCCCGGCCCCGTCCACCTTGGCTGCCTCGAAGATCTCCCGCGGCAGGTTGTCGAAGAACCGCGTCACCAGCACCACGTTGAAAGCGCTCGCGCCGGCCGGCAGCCAGACCGCCCATAACGAGTTGACCAGCGAGTGATCCACCAGAGGCGGGTGCAGGATGATCAGGTAGAGCGGCACCAGGAGCACGACGGCCGGCACGAACAGCGTGGCGAGCACGAGGGCCTGGGCGTACCGGGCCCACCGCGGGCGCAGCACCGACAGCACGTACCCGCCGGTCGTCGCGACGAGCATCTGGGACACCCAGGACCCCGCCGCGAGCACGACCGTGTTGACGAAGTACTTGCTGATGTTGATGTCGAACCAGGCCTCGTGCAGGTTCGACCACTTGACGCCGTTCGGGAAGATCGCCAGCGGCGTGCGCAGGATGTCCTGCGTCGGCGTGATGGCGAACTTGCCGAGCAGCAGCAGCGGGCCGACGCACCAGACCACCAGCAGGATCAGCAGGACGACGTGCAGCGTGTTCCAGGTGCGGCGCACCCGGGGGCGGCGCCAGTCCGCGACGGACAGCGCGGTGCGGTCCTCGGCCGAACCGGTGGCGCGCGTGGACCGGGCCGGCGGGTTCTCGAGCGCGTCGGGCAGGACCGCCTCGGGGAGCTTCGGGGTGGTCGTGGTCACGAGGTGCTCCAGCTGCGGGTGAGGCGGAAGTAGATCAGGGACATGACGGCGAGGAACGCGGCGAGCATGAGGCTGAGGGCCGTCGCCATGCCGTAGTTGCCGCCGAGACTGTTCTGGAACGCGTACCGGTAGACCAGCAGCAGGACGGAGATCGTCGCGTTGGCCGGTCCACCGCCCGTGAACAGGTACGGCTCGAGGAACACCTGCGCGGTCCCGATGATCTGCAGGATGAACGTGATGAGCAGGACGCCGCGCAGCTGCGGCATCGTGACGTGCCAGATCTTGCCCCAGACGGAGGCGCCGTCGACCTCGGCGGCGTCGTACAGCTCGGTGGGGACGCTGGTCAGCGCGGCGAGGTAGATGATCACCGTGCCCCCGGCCGCGGCCCAGGTGGCCTCCAGCACGAGCGAGGGCATCGCCGACGTCGCGCTCTGCAGCCAGGGTTGGGGTGGTATCCCGACATACCCGATGATCGTGTTGAAGACGCCCTCGGGTCGCGGGTCGTAGAAGAACTTCCAGAGCAGGACGGCGACCACCGGCGGCACGACGACCGGCAGGTAGGCCAGCGCCGAGAACAGGCCCTTGGCGCGCCGGACCTCGCTCATCAGGACCGCGGCGATCAGCGGCACCGGGTAGCCGAAGATGAGCGCCAGGAGCGCGAAGTACGCGGTGTTCCGGACGGCCATCGGCAGCACCGGGTCGGCGAAGACGCGCTGGAAGTTCTCCAGCCCCACCCACTCGGTGACGATGAGGTTCGTCTTCTGGAAGCTCATGACGACGGCCTTGACGATGGGCGCCCACGAGAAGACCCCGAAGATCACCAGCATCGGCAGCGCGAAGACCAGCGTGGTCAGGCCGCCGCCGCGCACCCAGCTCACGGGGGTGCGTCTGCGGGCCGAGGTCGCGACGAGGGTGTCGGAGGTCATGCGGTCCTTCTCTCGGGGGTGCCGTGCGGGGGCGTCGAGGTGAGGGTGCCCGACCCGGGAGGACCCGGGCCGGGCACCGTCAGCGCGTCAGCCGGCCTGGTCGATCATGGCCTGGGACTGCGTGTTCGCCTCGGCGAGCAGCGCGTCCAGGTCCACGCCCGGGTCGGTCATCACGGCCTGCACGATCGGGAACAGCAGGCCGTAGGTCTCCTGCGTCGCACGGGCAGCCTCGGGGATGACGGGCTGCTCGAACATGACGTCCGTGTAGCCGGCCATGTGGTCGAGCGGGACGTTGACGTAGTCCTCGATCCAGCCGAGCGAGGTCTCGTACTGGTCCTTGCTGAAGATCGGGAGCGTCGGGGTCCCGACGGCCTGCGGCGGGTCCTGCTCCGCGAGGATCTTGGCGTCGGCCACGGCCTGGTCCTGGTCCACCAGCTTGGACAGGTACCAGAAGTCGATCCACTTGACCGCGGCGTCCTTCTCCTCGTCGGTCGCCTGGGGTGCCACCGCGGCGTAGGTGCCGCCGCCGAGCGTGCCGGCGTCGTCCCCGTCGGTSGGCAGCGCGGTCAGCCCGTAGTCCAGGTTGTCCGCGGTGACGCCGTTGTTCTGCACCAGTGCGGTGTAGATGTCGGAGCCCGACGTGTACATGGCGAACTGGCCGGCGGCGAAGCCGGAGTTGACGTCGCCCCAGCCCAGCTGGGTGTTCTCCAGCAGGGAGCCGTCCGACTTGAGGTCACCGAGGAACTGCAGCGACTCCTTGACCGCCGGGTCCGTCAGCGTGGCCTCGTACGTGTCGCCGTCCAGCACCTGGGTGCGACCGCCACGCGAGTAGGCGGCGGCCGTCAGCTGCCACCCACCGGCGTTGTCGAGCGCCATCATGGCGTAGCCCGGAATGCCGGTCGCGTCGTGGATCGCCTTGGCGGCCGTGCGGACGTCGTCCCAGGTGGCCGGCGGCTTGTCGGGGTCCAGACCGGCGTCCGTGAAGAGCTTCCGGTTGTAGTGCAGCGCCACCGCGTAGATGGACTTGGCCGGCACGGCGTACACCTTGCCGTCATCGCTGAGCCCGGCCGCGAGGACCTCCGGGTTGAAGTCGTCCGCGTACGACAGCTGCTTGACCTGCTCGTCGATGTCGGCGATCTGGCCGTTCTGGATGAGCACCTTGGTGTCCGTGGCGGGCACCTCGAAGACGTCCGGGAGCGTGCCACCGGCGAGGTCGGCCGCGAAGGTCGACGCCAGCCAGTTGTACTCCTGCGTCTCGATGTCGATGTCCGGGTACTTCGCCTCGAACTGGTCGACCCGCTCGTTGAGCGCGTCGACAGCCGTCTGCTCGGCGCCCRGCTGCAGGCCRGCGACCGTGATGGTGACCTTGTCACCGTCGGCCGTCGAGTCGCCGGAGGGGTCGTCGTCGGTGCTGCACGCGGCCAGCAGGCCGAGCGAGAGCACACCGGCCATGGCCAGCGCGGTGGTGCGTGAGGACCTCATCGTCACTCCTTCGTGAGGGAACGCGCCGGACGGGGTGCCAGGTCGCGATCTGGTGCTGCGGTCAGGGATGGTGCGTGTGCGGGTGGTGCGGTCGGGTCAGGCGGGGGTGCGCAGCCACGCGGCGGTGTCGCGGGGCAGCAGGCCTGCCTCGAGCGGGGCGCTCGAGAGCAGGAGCTCGGTGGGGGTGGGCAGGGCGACGGGTTCGTCGCCGAGGTTGACGACGCACACGAGGTCGCCACGGGCGAACGCGAGCACGTCGTCGACGGAGTCGATCCACGTCATCGGGCCGTCGCCCAGCGCGGGCTCGGCCCGGCGGATCGCCAGGAGGTCGCGGTACAGGCGCAGGGTCGACGCCGGGTCGGCCTCCTGTGCCGTGACGGTCAGGTCCGCCCAGGCCGTCGGCTGCGGGAGCCACGACCCGGCGGAGCCGAATCCGTAGGGGGCCTCGGTCCCCGCCCAGGGCAGCGGCACACGGCAGCCGTCCCGGCCGGGGTCGACGCCCTCGGAACGGAAGTGCATGGGGTCCTGCAGGAGGTCCAGCGGGAGGTCCTCGACCTCGGGCAGGCCCAGCTCGTCGCCCTGGTAGATGTACAGCGAACCGGGCAGGGCGGCCGTGAGCAGGGCCGCCGCGCGCGCCCGGCGCAGCCCGACGGTCAGGTCCGTGGGCGTGCCGAAGCGCTTGGCGGTGAACGCGAACGACGTGTCCTCGCGCCCGTACCGGGTGACCGGCCGCGTGACGTCGTGGTTGGAGAGCACCCAGGTGGCCGGCGCCCCGACGGGTCCGTGCGCGGCGAGCGTGATGTCGATCGACTCGCGCAGCTGCTTGGCGTCCCAGGGCCGCGCCATGAAGTCGAAGTTGAACGCGGTGTGCATCTCGTCGGGACGCAGGTACTGCGCGAAGCGCGCCTTGTCCTGGAGCCAGACCTCGCCGACGAGGACACGCGTGCCCTCGTAGGAGTCGGCGACGGCGCGCCAGCCGCGGTACACGTCGTGCAGCTCGTCCCGGTCGACGTGCGGGTGCTCCCCCGGACCCGGGTGCACCGGGACCTCCGGGAGCTCGGGGTCCTTGACCAGCAGGGCGGCCGAGTCGATGCGGATGCCCGCGACACCGCGGTCGAACCAGAACCGGAGCACCGCCTCGAACTCCGCGACGACGTCCGGGTGCGACCAGTTCACGTCCGGCTGCTGCGGAGCGAACAGGTGCAGGTACCACTCCCCGGGGGTGCCGTCGGGGTCGGTGGTCCGCGTCCAGGTGTTGCCCTGGAAGTCGGAGACCCAGCCGGTGGGGATCTGCTCGCCGTCCTCGCCCTTGCCGGGGTGGAACCAGAACCGTTCACGCTCCGGCGAGCCCGGTCCGGCGGCCAGCGCGGCCTGGAACCACTCGTGCTGGTCCGAGACGTGGTTGGGGACCACGTCGATGATGGTCCGGATGCCCAGCCCGAGGGCCTCGCTGATGAGCAGCTCGGCCTCCTCGAGGGTGCCGAAGGCGGGGTCGATCGCGCGGTAGTCGGCGACGTCGTAGCCACCGTCGGCGAGCGGGGAGACGTACCAGGGGGTCACCCAGATCGCGTCCACGCCGAGGTCCCGCAGGTACGGCAGCCGCGACCGCAGGCCCGCCAGGTCGCCGGTGCCGTCACCGTTCCCGTCGGCGAAGCTGCGCGGGTACACCTGGTAGATCACCGCGCCACGCCACCACTGCGGGTCCGTCTCGGGCTGCGCCTGCGCCACTCGCGTCTCGTCTCTCGTGGGCCGTCGACGTCGCCGGGGCCGGTTGTCCTCTGCTCCTACCGCGGCCTCGCCGGTCTCCACGAGACGTCGCTGTCGCGTTCCAGACACTAAAGGACACGACTGGAACCACGCAAGAAACTGACAAGACAGTTATCGAAGCGTGACCGAAGTGGCCTCGGATCGCGATGAGCGCGCGCACAACGACACGGACCCCGCCTCGCCAGGAGCGGCGAGACGGGGTCCGTCGTTGCGGGCGGGTCAGTCGGCGAGCGTCACCGGCTGGGTCGGCGCGGGACCCGTCGAGCCGCGCACCACGAGCTCCGGCTCGAAGAGCAGCTCGTCCTGCGGCACGGCGCTGCCGTGGATCTGGCTGACCAGCAGGTCGATCGCCGCGCGGCCCATGGGCTCGATCGGCTGGCGGACCGTGGTGAGCGGAGGCTCGGTGCAGCTCATGAAGGCCGAGTCGTCGTAGCCGACGACGGAGACGTCGTCCGGGACGCGCAGGCCCGCTCGCCGGGCGGCGCGGATGACTCCGAGCGCCAGCGGGTCGCTCGCGCAGACGATGCCCGTGACACCCTCGCGCAGCAGCCGGTTGCCCGCGGCCTGCCCGCTCTCCAGCGAGTACGCGCTGCGGACCACCTGGCGCTCCCCGAGCTCGAGCCCGAGCCGCTGGGTGATCGCCTGTGCCGCCCGCAGCTTGCGTTCGGACGGCACGTGGTCCACCGGGCCCAGGACGAGGCCGATCTTCGTGTGCCCGAGCGAGGCCAGGTGCCCGACCGCCTGCTCGATGGCCACCTCGTCGTCGCACGACACGCGCGGGAACGGGAGCTCCTCGATCGAGGCGTTGATGAGGACGACCGGCAGGTTGCGACCCGTGAGGCGTTCGTAGTGGCCGTGCGTGGCGTCCCGCTGCGCGTAGTGACCGCCGGCGAAGACGATCCCGGACACCTGCTGCCCGAGCAGGAGCTCGACGTAGTCGGCCTCCGAGACTCCCCCCGCCGTCTGGGTGCAGAGCACGGGCGTGAACCCCTGCTGCGCGAGCGCCCCGCCCACGACCTCGGCGAACGCGGGGAAGATCGGGTTCTGCAGCTCGRGGAGCACCAGGCCCACCAGGCGGGCACGCTCTCCGCGCAGCTTCGTCGGCCGCTCGTAGCCGAGCACGTCGAGGGCCGTGAGCACGGCCTCGCGCGTGGACTCCGAGACGCCAGGCTTGCCGTTCAGCACGCGGCTGACGGTCGCCTCCGAGACGCCGACCTTGCGTGCTACCTCTGCGAGTCGCCGGGACATGGCTGTCACTCTACTGCTCAGGAGCGCAAGTGGCTTGCAACCGACTGCAAGCGCCGAACGTGCCCCCCGTCACCCGTTCACCCGCGCCCGGCGTGCGGTCGGCTCCCCTGGCTTCTACCGTCGGTCCTGCCCACATCTCCGACGACAGGTATGCCGTGCCACCGACCGAGTCCCGCCCGACGGCGACCGCTCCGCTCGGACGCCGCTACCACCTCGAGCAGCAGCTGGGCCGGGGCGGATCCGGTGAGGTGTTCCGGGCCACCGACGCGCGGCTGCACCGACCGGTGGCGCTCAAGCTCTTCTCGATCGGCGCCGCGACCCCGGAGGAGATCCGCCGGTACGCGCACGAGGCCCGGATCCTGTCCTCGCTCGCACACCCCAGCCTGGTCGCCCTGCTCGACGTGGGCGCGGACGTGCTGCCGGACACCGGGCCGGTCGCCTTCCTGGTGATGGAGCTGGTCGACGGCCGGACCCTGCGCGACACCATCGCGGACGGACCACTCAGCCCCTCGCTCACCGCGGACGTCGGGCGGCAGCTGGCGCTCGCGCTCGGCCACGCGCACGGCGCCGGGGTGGCCCACCGCGACGTCAAGCCGTCCAACGTCCTCGTGGCCACCGACCGCGCGGACAGCGGCGCCCGCGACGCGCCCTGGTTGCCGGTGGTGCTCGCGGACTTCGGCATCGCGGTGACGGCTGCGGGTGCGCCGCTCACCCCGCGGGGGACCTCCGGGACCGCCGGGTACCAGAGCCCGGAGCAGGCGCTCGGTCACCCCGCAGGCCCGCCCAGCGACATCTACTCCCTGGGCCTCGTGCTGCTGGAGTGCCTGACGGGCGAGCGCGCCTACCCGGGCGACCCGCTGTCCAGCTCGCTCGCCCGCCTGCTCGACCCCGTCGACGTGCCGGAGCGCTTCGGCCGCGACTGGATGCGTCTGCTGCGCGCGATGACGGCGGAGGACCCCGCCGCACGGCCCACGCCCGCGGTCGTGGCCGCCGAGCTGCGGGCGCTACGCGTCTGAGCCCGACGGGTCGGGAATCTGCGCCTGCGCGGCGCGCAGCTTGTCGGTGAGGGCGCGCAACGTCGCCAGCTCCTCGGTGTCCAGCGCTCCCCCGACGAGGCGTCGGATCGAGCGCACGTGCCGACGGCCGATCTCCCGCTGCACCCGCCGGCCCTCCTCGGTCAGGCCGACCGCCACGCCCCGCGCGTCGCCCTCCACGGGTCCGCGCCGGACCAGGCCGGCCTGCTCCAGACGCTCCACCATCCGGGACAGGCTCGGCTGCGTCAGCAGGCTGCCCTCGCCCAGCTCCTTGAGCCGCGCGGTGCCGTCCGGGCAGTTCGAGAGGGTGAACAGGACGTCGTACTCGCGGATGGTCAGGTCACCCCAGACGTCGTCGCGCTGGAACCGCCGCATGAGTGCCACCTGGGCGCGGAAGAGCGACTCCCACGCCTCGGCAGCCTCCCGCGTGCCGGGCAGCTCGCGGTCCACGTCCGACATCGCACGCCTCCGTTTTCATGCGTACGCATTCATCTTCTCTCCAACAGGGGCGGCGTGGGCGATGTTCCGTCCCGCGGCTATCGAAAGTGTCGCGCGCCACGGCCTGAAATGTTTCGGCACCTCGCGGTGGGCGACCACCGACGACCACTGTGCGATCCGGCACTTGGCTCAACGAGGAGGAACCCCATGCCTGTCGTCCATCCACCCCGCCGTTCCGCGCTCCGCACCGCGGCGGTCGCCCTCGCGGTGACCGCCGCCGTCGGGGCCGCCCGGGCGAGCCCCGCCCTGGCGGCCTCGACCCTGAAGGACCTGTCCACCGCCGCCGGCAAGGACATCGGCTTCGCGCTCGCCCCCGCCCGGCTCTCGGAGTCGGGGTACAAGTCCGTCGCGGACAGCGAGTTCACCCTCGTCGTGGCGGAGAACGCGATGAAGTGGGACGCCACCGAGCCGTCCCAGAACTCGTTCAGCTACGGCGCGGGCGACCAGGTGGCCAGCTACGCGGCCAGCACCGGCAAGAAGCTGTACGGGCACACCCTCGTCTGGCACTCCCAGCTGCCTGGATGGGTCAACAACCTCTCCGGCACCGCGCTGGAGTCGGCCATGACCAACCACGTCACCAACGTTGCGACGCACTTCAAGGGCAAGGTCGTCGCCTGGGACGTCGTCAACGAGGCCTTCGACGACAACGGAGGTCGGCGGTCCGACTCCCCGTTCCAGCAGAAGCTCGGCAACGGGTACATCGAGACCGCGTTCAGGGCCGCACGGGCCGCTGACCCGACCGCCAAGCTCTGCATCAACGACTACAACACCGACGCGGTGAACTCGAAGAGCACCGCGATCTACAACCTGGTCAAGGACTTCAAGGCCCGCGGCGTCCCCATCGACTGCGTCGGGTTCCAGTCCCACCTGATCATCGGCCAGGTCCCGTCGACCATGCAGCAGAACCTGCAGCGCTTCGCCGACCTCGGGGTCGACGTGCGGATCACCGAGCTCGACATCCGCATGCAGACGCCGTCGGACGCCACCAAGCTGGCCACCCAGGCCGCCGACTACAAGAAGGTCTTCCAGATCTGCCTCGCGGTCAGCCGCTGCCAGGGCGTGACCATCTGGGGCATCACCGACAGGTACTCGTGGGTGCCCGACACGTTCCCCGGCCAGGGCGCCGCGCTGGTCTGGGACGAGAACTACGCGAAGAAGCCGGCGTACGACGCCATCGCGTCGGCCTTCGGCGGGATCACCCCGACCACACCTCCGGTCACGCCGACCACGCCGCCGGTGACGCCGACGACGCCGCCCGTCACGCCGACCACCCCGCCGGTCGCGGGCTGCCAGGTCACCTACGTCGTGAACCAGTGGAACACCGGCTTCACCGCGAACGTCACGGTGAAGAACACGTCGTCGACGGCGATCAACGGCTGGACGCTCACGTTCAGCTTCCCAGCCGGACAGAGCGTGACGCAGGCGTGGAGCTCGGTCACCACGCAGTCCGGCTCGGCCGTGACCGTGAAGAGCGCGCCGTGGAACGGCAGCATCGCGGCCGGCGCGAGCCAGCAGTTCGGGTTCAACGGCTCGCACACCGGCACGAACACCGCCCCGAGCGCGTTCAGCCTCAACGGCACGGCCTGCTCGATCGCGTGAGCGTGTGCCGGCCCGGGACCCGCTCCGGGTTCCGGGCCGGCACGCGCCACCTGCGGATACGCTGACGCGATGACGACCGAGGCCGCACCGCGCACCACCTACCTGCTGGTGGACGGCGAGAACATCGACGCGACGCTCGGGTCGTCGATCCTCGGCGGCCGGCCCACCCCGGAGCAGCGGCCCCGCTGGGAGCGCGTGCTGACCTTCGCGCAGCAGACGTGGGACCAGCCCGTGAAGGCGCTGTTCTTCCTCAACGCCTCCAACGGCAACCTGCCGATGTCGTTCGTGCAGGCGCTGCTCGCCATCGGGTTCCAGCCGATCCCGCTGTCGGGCGAGTCGTACGAGAAGGTCGTCGACATCGGCATCAAGCGCACGCTCGAGGCCATCCACGGCCGCGGCGGCGACGTGCTCCTGGCCAGCCACGACGGGGACTTCGCACCCGAGCTGGAGCAGCTCGTCGACGACGAGGACCGTCGCGTCGGTCTGCTCGCCTTCCGCGAGTTCACCAGCACCCAGCTCTCGGCCCTCGTCGGGCGCGGGCTCGAGACGTTCGACCTCGAGGGCGACGTCGCCGCGTTCAACGTCCAGCTCCCCCGCCTGAGGATCATCCCGCTCGACGAGTTCGACCCGCTGCGCTACCTCTGAACCCTCCACAAGTGACCTAGGTCACGGGGCCATAACGGTTACCTGCTACCGGTAGGGATTTACCTAGTACCCCGTGGCTCAGGTGCTTTGTGCGCTGGTAGACAGTGCGCTGGTCCCGCCCGAGAACCCCGGTGACCTGACCCGTCAACGGCGACGGTGCAGGTCAACCGGCTCTCGGGCGGCCATCTACCGGCAGCACTGCTGGAGCGGAACCGCTCCGCCAGTCACCACGACGAGGTGGTCATGAAGCGTCACATCTTGGCGGGGCTCGTCCTCGCGCTCCTGACGACAGCGATCGTCCTGTTCTCCGGTCCCGAGCTGCAGGGCGTCGCCCTGCTCGGCGCGGCACTCGGCGGCGCCCTGGGCCTCGTGCCCGACCGGACCCCCGCGCAGCGCGCGGCAGGGTTCGCCGTCGGCTTCGTCGCGGCGTGGCTCGGCTACGCCCTGCGCGCCGCAGCCCTGCCCGACGCCGCGGCCGGTCGCGCCGTCGCGGTCCTCATCGTCCTCGCGCTCTGCCTCGCGGTCGCCGGGCTCAGCCGCGGCAAGCTCCCGCTGTGGTCCGCGCTGCTCGGCGCCGCCGCGATGGCGGGCGCGTACGAGGCGACGTACACCGCCGACCCGGCCTCGTTCGTCACCTCGTCGGCCGCGACCGCGACGTCCATCCTGCTCGCCGCAGGAGCCGGCTTCCTCGCGACATCGCTGCTCGGCGTCGTCGTCGAGCAGGACCGCGAGGAGGAGCGGGCCACCGAGGAGCACCTCTTCGCCCAGAACGAGGAGCCGGTCGCTGCCAACGCCGCACCCTCCCCGCGCCGCGGGCTGCCCGCCACCCGTCCATTCGACCCCCAGCCGGAGGCCTGACGTGCGACGCACGACCACCACCGCGGCCGCAGCCGTCGTCCTCATCCCCCTGCTCGTCGGCACGGCCGGAGCGCCCGCGTTCGCCGCGGACTCCGGCGACGTCGCCGTCACCAACACCGAGACCGTCCAGGCGCGACTGTCCGCCACCGGAGCGTTCCAGAGCGCCCGCGTGTACGAGCAGCTGGCACTGAGCGGCAAGGGCACGACGACGATCGAGAACCCCGTCTCGACGAAGGGCCTGCGCAACCTCGACGGCTTCGGCGGCTACCAGGTCACCGACGGCAAGCTCGTCAGCACCCTCAGCGTCGACGGCGAGCGGCGCGAGCGCTCGCTGAGCACCTACGACAAGGACCTCCCCCTGACCGTCGAGGTCACCTACACGTTCGACGGCAAGGCGGTGCAGCCGGGCACGGTCCTCGGCAAGTCCGGCACGCTCGGGGTGCACTACAAGGTCACCAACGTCACCGGCGCCACGCAGGATGTCACGTACGACGACGGCACCGGCACGGAGGCGACAGCCTCGGCCCAGACGGTCATCCCGATGATCGGACAGCTGGTCACCGTCCTGCCGTCCACCTTCACCGACGTGCAGTCCGACGAGGCCGGCATCGCCGGCGACGGACGCGGCGGTACCCGCATGCAGTTCCAGATGACCCTGTTCCCGCCCATCGGCTCCGCCACCGCGGAGTTCGGCTACACCGCGCAGGTCAGCCACGCGGTCGTGCCGAAGGCCACGCTGACCTCGATGGCGGTGTCGCCGCTCGACTACCCCTCGTTCAAGGGCGGCGCCGCCAGCTACCAGGCCGGCGCGCAGAAGGGCGTCGACCTCACGGGCGCCGGCCTGCTGCTCGACGACTCCGTGCTCCAGCTGCACGACGGAGCGGCCCAGCTGCTCGCGGGGCTGCTCCAGCTCCGCGACGGCGCGGCCCAGCTGGAGGAGGGCCTCAACGACGAGGCCGCACCCGGGGCCGCGGAGCTCGCGGCCGGACTGAACGGCAAGGCTCTCCCGGGCATCAACCAGCTTGCGGCCGGCCTCACCGGCAAGATCGCCCCGGGCGCCGACCAGCTCGCCGCGGGCCTCAGCAACACAGCGGCGCCGGGCGCGTCGGCTCTCGCCCTCGGGGCAGCGAAGCTCGATGACGGGCTCGCCAGCGCGAGCGCCAAGGCACCGGCGCTCATCGACGGCCTGACCCAGGTGGACGGCGGGCTCGCGCTCCTCGACGCCGGGCTGACCAAGCTGTACGGCGACATCGGCGCACTGCGCGCGACCAGCACCACGCCCTCCGCGGAGCCCAACGTGGTCGCTCTGCACAAGGGCATCCAGGACCTGCGTGACGGCATCGGCTCGACCACGACCGCGGGCACCCTGCTCGCGGGAGTGGACGGGCTGCGCCAGCAAGTCGGCACGGCAGCCCCGGCCGCGCTGGCGAAGATGGCACGTGGCGTCTACAGCATCGACCCCGCCGCTCCGGGCGCGTACCAGAAGCTCGGCTGCGCCGTCTCGGTGCTGACGAACCTGCGCGACGGTGCCGCGCCGGGCGCCGACCCCTGCTACGCGTCCTCCGGGGGGATCCGCCCGCCGCTGGCGGCGACGACCGACCCCTTCGAGCTGGCCGTCCTCAACGGTCTCATCAGCCAGCTCAAGGCCGGTCAGGCCGAGCTCGCCAACCCCGCGGCCCTCGGCAACCCCGACGTGGAGGCCTTCTACACCGCCACGCCATCCGACAGCGCCACGCTGCAGCAGGGTCTGACCTACCTGCAGGGCAGGCTCGCCCACCTGGCCGGCCCCGGCCTGGCCGCTGTCGAGTGCGGGCTGAGCCAGAGCTCACTGGGCACCACCGTCTGCACGAAGCCCGGCCTGCTCGACGGCCTGGTTCTGGTGGACAACGGCGTCACCGCGCTCCTCAACGGGATCGCTGACAAGGTCCAGACCGGCGTCGGCGACGCTGATGACCTCAAGGCCGACGGCACGCTACGCGGCGGTGTCCACTCCCTGCAGGCAGGGACCGACCAGCTGAGCGCGGGCGGATCCACGCTGGTCTCCGGACTCGGCCAGCTCGGCACTGGCGCACAGCAGCTCCGTGCAGGTGCCGGCTCGCTCGCAACCGGTATCCAGGGGGCCGCCACCGGCGCGACGCAGCTGTCCGACGGCATCGACACCGCGGCGTCCGGCTCGTCACAGCTGGCCGCAGGGATCGCCAGCGCCGCCGCCGGGTCGCAGCAGCTCGCCGACGGGCTGGTCGACGCCGCTGACGGGTCGACGCAACTGTCCGACGGGCTCGTCTCGGCCGCCGAGGGCGCGCCGAAGCTGGTCGACGGCACGCAGCAGCTGTCCGACGAGGGCACCTCGCAGGTGGTCGTCAGCGGCAAGGGGACCGCGGAGGACTTCGGCGTGAAGTACGCGGTGCTCAGCGCCGGTGCCGAGCGGGCCGCGACCGAGGGCATGGCCTACGGCGCCCCGGACGGTGCGGCGGGGTTCACGGCGTACTCGATCGACATCGCCGGGGTCGACGGGACCGGGGCCAGCTCGGTCGGGCGGCTCATCGCGGCGATCGTCCTGTTCGCCGCAGGGATCGGTCTGGCGACGTTCGCGCGGCGCCGGTTCGTCTGACCGCTCACCCGACAGACGCCGAAGGCGTGCGACACCACCCCCGGGTCGCACGCCTTCGGGCTGTCAGGACGCGAAGCCGGTCGCCAGCGTCTCGTCGATCGCCTGCTGCACCTGCTCGCGGTGCTCGGTGGTGAACAGGGCCACGCCGTGGGCGCTGCCCGGGAGCTCGAGGAACGTGCTGGGGTCGTCCGCGCGGGACACTGCCCGTGACGAGTCCACGCCGACGTTCGGGTCGTCGGTCGACGCGATGACCAGCAGCGGGCCGGTGTAGGTGCTCGACGTGGCCATCGCGACCTGACCCTCGAAGCTGGCCGGCGGACCGAGCGCCACGACCGCGACCGCGTCGACCTCGTCGGCGAGCGTGGCCGCGTAGGTTCCCCCCTTCGAGGCGCCCACCAGCGCGACGTCCGTGGCGCCGAGGCTCCGGAGCGTGTCGACGGCGCCCAGGAACGACGCCCTCCCGTCGTCCGACCAACCGAACGACGCGACGAGGTAGCCCTCCCCCGCCAGCCGGGCCAGCTCGTCGGCCCACTGGCACGCGTCGCCCCGGTCCTGCGGCGCGAGGAGCACCCCCTGGGTGCCGCCACCGGCGAAGGACACGAGCGTCGGATCGTCCGCGTCGCCTGTGGTCACGGTGGCGGTGCCCGCGGGGAGGCAGTCCGGGGTGTCGGCGGGCGTGAGGGAGGCCGAGATGCCGGCGGGGGACGGTGCGAGCGTCGGGGTCTCCGCGTCGTCGGACCCGGACGACGTGCACGCCGCGAGGGCGAGGACAGCGAGGCAGGACGTCAGGACGCGCACGGCTCTGGGCATCTCCCGTTCCTAGAGGTACGGAAGGTTTCGGGGCAACCCTGTCTCAGGTCGCGGCGTCGTACCGGTCGAGCACGATGTCGACCAGGCGCTCGTCGGGCGCGAGCGGCTCGGTGACCACGTCGGCCCCGGCCTCGAGCACGCGGTCGTAGAAGTAGCCGGGGGCCAGCAGGTACGAGGCGACGACCACCCGCCCGCCCGGCGGCACGTCTGCCCGAGCGGTCGCGACCGCTGCCGGCACGCGCGGCTCGGCTCCTGCGCCGTAGCCGATGGTCACGGGCTGCTCCAGCCGGTCGGCGAGGCCGGCGGCGACCGACTCGACCGCGAGCGCGGCAGCCGGGTCCGTCGAGCCGGCCGCAGCCAGCACGACGAGGTCGTCGGGGGCCAGGCCGGCGGCGTCCAGGCGGTCCAGCAAGATGTCCACGAGCCGCGGATCGGGACCCAGGGGCGATGCCGCGGAGGCGCCCGGCTGGTCGACGGCGGCCGCGATGTCGACCTTCACGTGGAAGCCGACCGACAGGAGCAGCGGCACGACGACCGCACCCGACGCGTCGCTCTCCAGGGCGTGCTCGACGACGTCGGCGACCTCGGGCTCCTGCACGTCGACGAAGGCCTCGCGCACGTCGAGGTCGGGACGGGCCGCCGCGACGCCGGTGAGGATCGACCGGACGGCCGCGCGGCCGTCGACGTCGTCCGTGCCGTGCGAGCAGCCGATGAGGACGGGCCCCTCGACGTCACCGAGCGGGCGATCGGGCACCGGACCCCGGGCGTGCAGCGCGTTCGTCATACTGCCTCCTCCAGCTGGAGACGGTATCCCCTCTTGACCACCGTGCGGATGAGGGTGCGGCTCCCGGTCGCGTCCCGCAGGCGCGCGATGGCCACCTCGGCGGCGTGCGGGTCGCGCGAGTCACCCGGGAGCACGGCCAGCACCTGGTCGCGCGGGACGACGGAGCCGCCCGCGGCCGCCAGCAGCCGGAGGACCTCCAGCCCCGTGGGCGTGAGGGCCAGCACGTGACCGTCCAGCACCGCGGTGCCGCGGTGGACCTGGAGCGGGCCCGCGACGGTCTGCAGCGCCTGCAGACCGCCGTAGTGGCCGACCAGCGCGCGGACCAGGGAGCCGAGCCGGCCGCGCTCGGGCACGAGCGGCTCGATGCCCCGCTCGAGCAGGGGCTTGGCCGTGATGGGTCCGACGGCAGCCATGACGACGCTGCCGCGCCGCGCGAGCTCGACGATGCGGTCGGTGACGCCGGCGTCGTCGGCAGCCTCCAGCCAGGCGTGCGCGCCGGGCGCCG
>NZ_JBFUHU010000022.1:0-30587 GCF_056402235.1 Cellulomonas sp. P4_B5_2 | reverse complement strand
CTACGTCGCCGGCCCCGAGCGCATGGAGCGGGCGATCCGCGGCATCGAGCTGGAGCTGGAGGAGCGGCTGGCGGAGCTCGAGCGCCAGAACAAGCTGCTCGAGGCCCAGCGGCTACGCATGCGCACCACGTACGACATCGAGATGATGCGGCAGATCGGCTCGTGCTCCGGCATCGAGAACTACTCGCGGCACATCGACGGGCGCAGCGCGGGCACCGCCCCGAACACGCTCATCGACTACTTCCCCGAGGACTTCCTGCTGGTCATCGACGAGTCGCACGTCACGGTGCCGCAGATCGGCGCGATGTTCGAGGGCGACATGTCCCGCAAGCGCGCACTGGTGGACCACGGCTTCCGGCTGCCCAGCGCCACGGACAACCGGCCGCTGCGCTGGGAGGAGTTCGTCGAGCGGATCGGCCAGACGGTCTACCTCTCCGCGACGCCCGGCAACTACGAGATGTCGATCTCCGACGGCGTGGTGGAGCAGATCATCCGGCCCACCGGGCTGGTCGACCCCGAGGTCATCGTGAAGCCCACGGCCGGGCAGATCGACGACCTGCTGGGGGAGATCCACGACCGGGTGGAGCGGGACGAGCGCGTGCTGGTCACCACGCTCACCAAGAAGATGGCCGAGGACCTCACGGACTACTTCCTGGAGAAGGGCGTCCGCGTGCGTTACCTGCACTCGGAGGTGGACACGCTGCGTCGCGTGGAGCTCCTGCGCGAGCTGCGGCTCGGCGAGTACGACGTCCTGGTCGGCATCAACCTGCTGCGCGAGGGTCTCGACCTGCCCGAGGTGTCACTGGTCGCGATCCTGGACGCGGACAAGGAGGGCTTCCTGCGGTCCGGGCGGTCGCTCATCCAGACCATCGGGCGCGCGGCGCGCAACGTGTCCGGCCAGGTGCACATGTACGCGGACCGGATCACGGACGGCATGGCGCTGGCCATCGAGGAGACGTCTCGGCGCCGCGAGAAGCAGGTGGCCTACAACCTCGAGAACGGCATCGACCCCACGCCCCTGCGCAAGAAGATCGGCGACATCACCGACCTGCTGGCACGCGAGGACGCCGACACGGCGGAGCTGCTCGGGGGTGCGGGCCGGCAGTCCAGCCGCGGCAAGGCACCGGTGCCGGGCTTCGGGTCGAAGGGTGGACCGCGCGACGAGCGGACGCGTCTGACGGGCGCGGCCGCGGGCGAGCTGGCGGACCTCATCCAGCAGCTGTCGGACCAGATGCACGCGGCGGCCGCCGAGCTGCAGTTCGAGCTGGCCGCACGCCTGCGGGACGAGATCTCGGGGATGAAGAAGGAGCTCCGGCAGATGCAGGCCGCGACCGCCTGAGGCGCCCCCGCGCCGGGCCACCGTGGACAGGACACGAGCCCGACACATGCGTGCCTTATGCTTGCGCACGTTGAAGGGGAGTACCCCACACACGATCCCGTCGTCATCACGGACCCGCTCGCGCGGGGCCCGGTGGGATCGGTCCGCTGCGGATGTGTCGCGCGGGCGGGGGAGACCTTCGGTACCGATGCATCTCTCGTACCGGAGGTTTCTGCATGGATGTGTCCGGCTGGGTCTGGGCAGGGACGGCGGTCTTCGTCGTCGGACTGATCTTCTTCGACTTCTTCGCGCACGTGCGGACGCCGCACGCCCCGAGCTTCCAGGAGTCCGCGCGCTGGTCGATCTTCTACATCGCGCTCGCCCTGGTGTTCGGCGTGGTGGTGGGCATGGCGTGGGGCTGGGGCCCGGGCACGGAGTACTTCGCCGGGTACGTCACCGAGAAGAGCCTCTCCGTCGACAACCTCTTCGTCTTCCTCATCATCATGACCAAGTTCGCGGTGCCGCGTGAGTACCAGCAGAAGGTGCTCCTGGTCGGTGTCGTGATCGCGCTGATCCTGCGGACGATCTTCATCCTGGCCGGTGCGGCCGCGATCGAGCAGTTCTCGTGGGTGTTCTACATCTTCGGGCTGTTCCTCGTGTACACCGCGGTGAAGCTCTCCCGCGAGCACCACGACGCCGAGCACCCCGACCCGCGCGAGGAGCGCGACGGCATCGCGGTCCGGATGCTCAAGCGGGTCCTGCCCACCACGGACGAGTACCACGGCGACCGCCTGACCGTGAAGATCGATGGCAAGCGGTTCCTCACCCCGATGCTCGTGGTCATGGTGGCCATCGGCTCGACGGACATCCTGTTCGCGCTCGACTCGATCCCGGCCATCTACGGCCTGACCGAGGAGCCGTACATCGTCTTCACGGCCAACGCGTTCGCCCTGCTGGGGCTGCGCCAGCTGTACTTCCTCATCGGCGGGCTGCTCGAGCGCCTGGTCTACCTGTCGCAGGGCCTCGCCGTCATCCTCGGGTTCATCGGCATCAAGCTGGTGCTCCACGCGTTGCACGTGAACGAGCTGCCCTTCATCAACAACGGCGAACCCGTCGAGTGGGCGCCCGAGATCCCCATCTGGCTGTCGCTCACGGTCATCCTCGGCACCCTCGCCGTGGCGACCGTGGCCAGCCTCCTGAAGACCCGCAACGACGAGCGCATCGCCTCGTCGACCGAGAGCTGAGGACTACCGCGTGAACGTCGACCCCCTGGTCTGGATCGTCTCCCTCGGTCTGGCAGGTGCCCTGCTGGTGGTCGACGTCGCCATCGTCGGGCGCCGCCCGCACGTGCCGACCACGGCCGAGTGCGTGCGGTACCTGGCTCTCTACATCGGTCTCGCGGTGCTGTTCGGGATCGGTGTCTGGGTGACGTCGGGCGCCGAGTACGCGGGTCAGTTCTTCGCGGGCTGGCTGACCGAGTACTCGCTGTCGATCGACAACCTCTTCGTGTTCCTGCTGATCATGGGCAAGTTCGCGGTGCCGCGCGCGTACCAGCAGACCGCCCTGCTCATCGGGATCATCCTGGCGCTGGTGTTCCGCGGGCTGTTCATCTGGGCCGGTGCCGCGGTCATCGACGCGTTCAGCTGGGTGTTCTACCTCTTTGGCGCGTTCCTCGTCTACACGGCGTGGAAGGTCGGTCGTGAGGGTGAGGTGGACGAGGGCGACGAGTTCCACCCGCCGCTCCTGCTGCGGATCGTGCAGCGCGTGTTCCCGGCCACCCCGGACTACCACGGGGTCAAGCTCACGGTGGTCCAGGGCGGCCGCCGGCTCATGACCCCCATGTTCGTGGTGCTCGTCGCGCTCGGCGCCACGGACCTGCTCTTCGCGTTCGACTCGATCCCGGCGATCTTCGGGCTCACCAGCGAGCCGTACCTCGTGCTGATGGCCAACCTGTTCGCCCTCATGGGACTGCGCCAGCTCTACTTCCTGCTGGGCGACCTGCTGACGCGGCTGGTGTACCTCAACATCGGGCTGGCGGTCCTGCTCGGCTTCATCGGCGTCAAGCTCGTCCTGCACGCGCTGCACGAGAACGAGGTGCCGTTCATCAACGGCGGCGAGCCGGTCGCGTGGGCGCCGGACATCCCGATCTGGTTGTCGCTGAGCGCGATCGTGCTGATCCTCGGGGTGACGGCCGCCGCCAGCATCGTCAAGACGCGGTACGACGAGCGGCGGGCGGTCACTGCGCCCGCGGAGCCGGTCGCCGAGCCCACGGACTGACTCCTCAGGCGCTCCAGGGGCCGAGGACGACGTCCCAGCCCCGCACGTCGGTCTGCGCGACGAGGCCCTCGCGGACGAACGGGTCGTCCGCGAGGATCGCGTCGACGACCTCCGGTGACGCTGCTCGGAACACCAGGAGGGCGCCCGGGTCGCCGTCGGTGAACGGACCGGACCCGAGCAGGGTGCCGTGCTCGGCCAGCGCGGTCAGGTACGCGCGGTGCTCGGTGCGGACGCGGTCCCGCACGTCGGTGCGCTCGTCATAGGTGTAGCGGACGGCATAGGTGGGCATGGCGTCATCCTGCCCGAGCCGGTGGCAGAGTGCTGACATGGCTCGGACGCTGCGCACGCTGCTCACGCAGGACCTGCTGGACCGGATCCACGAGCGTGCACCGCTGCACGACCGTGAGAACACCTTCCCGCACGACGACCTCGCCGACCTGGTCGCGGCGGGGTACCTGACGGCGTTCGTGCCGACCGGGCTGGGCGGCGCAGGGCTCACGCTCGAGGAGGTCGCGCGCGAGCAGGTACGGCTGGCAGCGGCGGCACCGGCCACGGCGCTGGCGGTCAACATGCACCTGGTGGTGACCGGGCTCGCCGCCCTGCTGGTGTCTCGCGGCGACGACTCCGTCGAGTTCATCCTGAGGGATGCCGCGGCGGGGGAGATCTTCGCGTTCGGCAACTCCGAGCCCGGCAACGACCTGGTGATGTTCGGCTCGCGGACGCGCGCAGACCGGCAGCCCGACGGCTCGTACCGCTACAGCGGCACGAAGATCTTCACGTCGCTGTCGCCGGTGTGGACGCAGCTGGCCACGTTCGGTCTGGACGACTCCGACCCTGACGACCCGCGGCTCGTGCACGGGGTCGTCTCCCGCGCCGACGGTGGCACCGAGGCGCGCGACGACTGGGACACGCTCGGCATGCGTGCCACGCAGTCGGCCACCACGGTGCTGGACGGAGCGCTCGCCCCCGCCGACCGCGTCTACCGGTCTCTCCCGCCAGGCCCGAGCGCCGACCCGTTCGTCTTCGCCCTCTTCGCCGTCTTCGAGATCCTGCTCGGCGCGGTCTACACGGGGATCGGCCGGCGAGCGATCGAGCTGGGGGTCGAGGCGGCACGGCGTCGGACCTCGATGAAGTTCGACGGCCGGGCCTACGCGCAGGACCCCGACATCCGCTGGCGGATCGCGGACGCGGTGCTGGCTCAGGACGGTGCGGAGCTGCAGGTCTTCGCCCTCGCTCGCGACGTCGACGAGCAGGTGGACCACGGGTCGCGCTGGTTCGCGCACCTGGTCGGGCTCAAGGTCCGCGCGACCGAGTCCGCCCGGGTGGTCGTCGACAACGCGATCCGTGTCTCGGGAGGGGGGTCGTACTTCTCGGGGAGCGAGCTGGGACGGCTGTACCGCGACGTGCTGGCGGGGATGTTCCACCCGTCCGACGACGAGTCGGCGCACGCGACGCTCGCGACGTCCGTGCTGGGTCCGCCCGAGGCCTGACGTGGAGCTGCCCGACGTGCTCGACCTGCCCGGAGCACGCCTGCGCGCGCTGCGGGAGGACGACTGGGCGCTCGACCACGCCCTCTCCCGCGTCTCGGACGTGCCGCAGTGGACGTACTACCCGGCGGACGTCAGCGTGGATGAGGCACGCGAGCGGGTGAGACGGAACCTGACGCAGCGTGCTGAGGGCCGCGGTGGGAGGTTCGTGGTCGAGCGGTCGGGGGAGCCGCTCGGCACGATCGGGATGGGACTGCGCACCGACGGCCCGCACCTCTACTACGCGTTCCTCCCCGCGGGCCGCGGGATGGGCCTGGCCACGGAGGCCGTCCGTGCTCTGTCGCGCTGGGCGCTGGAGCACGGCGCGGACGTGGTGAACGCCAGGACGATGGTCGGGAACGTGGCGAGCGAACGGGTGCTCGAGCGGGCGTCGTTCCGTCGTGGTCCACTCGAGGTGGAGCCCGACGGCGTGTCGGTGACCCGGTGGTCCTGCAGGGCGAACTCACAACCTACTCTCAAGTAACTTACGCACCCGTAGGTTACGATCGGGGGATGACGACCGTGGGACCCAGCCGACCGACCGCCGCCTCGACTGGTGCCCCGCGAGACGTGGCGATCCCCGACGAGCCCCTCACCGCGGCGCTCGATCGCGCGGCACAGCGGTGGCCCGAGCGGACGGCCGTGGACTTCCTCGGGGCGCCCACGACGTACGCGGAGCTGGCCGAGGCCGTCGCCCGCGGCGCCCAGGTGCTGCTCGACCTCGGCGTCCGGCCGGGGGACCGGGTGGCCCTCGTCATGCCGAACTGCACCGGGCACGTGATCGCCTTCTACGCAGCGCTGCGCATCGGCGCGGTCGTCGTCGAGCACAACCCCACCTACTCGGCCGGCGAGCTCGCGCACCAGCTGGCCGACTCCGGGGCGGTCGTCGCGCTCGTGTGGGAGAAGGCGGTGCCGCGGGTCCTCGAGACGCTCGCCCGGACGGCTCTCAAGGCCGTCGTCGCCGTGGACCTGTCCGCCGACCTGCCCCGTGGCAAGCAGCTCGCCCTGCGCCTGCCCCTGCCGAGCGCCCGCCGAGCGCGCGCGGCCATGTGCGGCTCGGTGCCGCCCGCGTTCCCGATGTGGCACCGGCTCGTCGCCAAGGCTGCACCCCTGGACCCGGCGCACCCGGCGCCGTCGTCGTCCGACGTGGCCCTGCTGCAGTACACCGGCGGCACCACCGGCACACCCAAGGGCGCGATGCTCACGCACCGCAACCTGGTGGCCAACGCGGTGCAGGGCCACGCCTGGACGGGAGTCGAGCCCGGTACCGACGTCGTCTACGGGGTGCTGCCGTTCTTCCACGCCTTCGGGCTGACCCTCTGCCTGAGCTACGCGATGCGGGTCGGCGCGACGCTCGTCGCGTTCCCCTCGTTCGACCCCGCGATGGTCCTTGCCGCCCAGAAGCGCCTCCCGGGCACCTTCCTGCCCGCCGTCCCGCCGATGCTCGACCGGCTGGCCGTCGCCGCCGCGACGTCGGGGGCAGACCTCACGTCGTTCCGGTACGCGATCTCGGGCGCGATGGCGCTCCCCGCGGCGACCGCCCAGAAGTGGGAGGACGTGACCGGCGGGCTCGTCGTCGAGGGGTACGGGATGACCGAGACGTCACCCGTCGCGCTCGGCAACCCGCTCACCGACGCCCGCCGCCCCGGCACGCTCGGCCTGCCGTTCCCGAGCACGCGCATCCGGGTCGTGGACCCCACCGACGTCACCCGCGAGGTCGAACAGGGGGAGCGCGGCGAGCTGCTGATCCAGGGCCCGCAGGTGTTCGCCGGCTACTGGGGTCGGCCCGACGAGACYGCGGAGCAGCTGCTCGACGACGGCTGGCTGCGGACCGGCGACATCGTCACGGTGGACGAGACCGGCTGGGTCGTGCTGGTGGACCGCATCAAGGAGGTCATCGTGAGCGGCGGCTTCAAGGTCTACCCCTCCCAGGTCGAGGACCACCTGCGCGGCATGCCCGGCGTCGCGGACGTCGCGGTGGTCGGGGTGCCCGGTGGGGACCTCGGGGAGACCGTGGTCGCCGCCGTGGTGCTGGAGCCCGGTGCCCGGGGGATCGACCTCGACGCCGTCCGTGCGTGGGGTGAGCGGCACCTGGCGCGCTACGCGCTCCCGCGCCGGCTCGTGTTCCTGGACGAGCTGCCGCGGTCGCAGGTCGGCAAGGTGCTCCGTCGCGTCGTGCGGGAGTCCGTCCTCGCCGGCTGACGGTCACCAGCCGCGGGCGCGCCACTCCTCGAGGTGCGGACGCTCCGCTCCGATCGTGGTGTCCCGGCCGTGGCCCGGGTAGACCCACGTGTCGTCGTCGAAGCGGTCGAACACCCGGGCGACGACGTCGCCGTAGAGCTGCTCGAACGCGTCCGGGCTGGTGGTGCGCCCGACGCCTCCCGGGAAGAGCGAGTCACCGGTGAACAGGTGCGTGCGCCCACCGGGTTCGCGGTAGGCGAGCGCGATCGAGCCCGGGGTGTGGCCGCGCAGCGCGACGACCTCCAGGGCGAGGTGGCCCACGTGCAGGACGTCGCCGTCGTGCAGGCGGCGGGTGACGGGCACGTCGGTCGCCTCCATGACCGCCGTGGCATCGTCGGCACCCACTGCCGAGGACGCCCCGGTGACGGTCACCAGCGACTCGAGCGCGCGGTGGTGGTCGGGGTGCCGGTGGGTGGTGACGATGGTGTCGAGCTGCGACGAACCCTCGCGGACCAGCTCGAGCAGGCGGTCGGGCTCGTCCGCCGCGTCGACGAGCACCTGGGAGCCGTCGGACCGGCACGTCAGCAGGTAGGCGTTGTTGTCCATCGGGCCGACGGCGGCCTTGCGGATCTCGAGCTCGTCGAGCACGCGGAGAGCTGACGGCCCGCCCACCTGCACGTCACCGGTGTACGTCATCGGGTCCTCCTCTCGAGAGCCAGGTCGTGGCTGTGCACCGCCCGGACGAGCGCCAGGTGCGACAGGGCCTGGGGCATGTTGCCGGCCAGCCGCCGTCCGACCGGGTCGTACTGCTCGGCCAGCAGCCCCACGTCGTTCGCCAGGCCGACGAGGATGTCCAGCACCGCCGTCGAGCCGTCGACGTCGTCCGTCCGCGCGAGGGCGTCCGCGAGCCAGAAGGAGCACGCGAGGAAGGCGTGCTCGTCGCCGGCGACGCCGTCGTCGGTACGTTCCGTGCGGTAGCGGCGCAGCAGTCCCGGGGAGACCTCGAGCTCGTCCCGGATCGCTGCGAGCGTGGCCAGGACGCGGGGGTCGTCGGACGGCAGGAACTCGACCTGCGCGATCTGCAGCAGGGCCGCGTCGGTGTGCGTGGCGCCGTAGGCCTGCACGAACGTCCCACGCTCGGCGTTCCAGCCGTGCGCCAGCACGTCGGCACGGATCGCGTCCCGCTCCGCGCGCCACCTGTCGACGGGTCCCTCGAGACCGTGCTTCTCGACCGCACGCACCGCGCGGTCGACAGCGGCCCAGGCCATGACCTTCGAGTGCGTGAAGTGCCGCGGCTCGCCACGAACCTCCCAGATCCCCCGATCCGGCTCTCGCCAGCGGCGCAGGAGGTCCTCGACGAGGTGGCGCTGCAGGGACCAGGAGTCGGCGGTCTCCTGCAGCCCGGCGGCGCGCGCCAGCTCCAGGGCGCACATCACCTCACCCAGCACGTCGTTCTGCACCTGCCCGACGGCGGCGTTCCCGACCCGGACCGGACGCGATCCGGCGTAGCCCGTCAGGTGGCCGAGCTCGGCTTCGGGCAGGTAGCGGCCACCGTCGACGCGGTACATGATCTGCAGGTCGGCGGGGTTCCCGGCCACGGCACGCAGCAGCCAGTCACGCCACTCCGTGGCCTCGTCGCGGTAGCCGTGCTCGAGCAGCGCCTCGAGCGTCATGGCCGCGTCCCGGAGCCAGCAGTACCGGTAGTCCCAGTTGCGCTCGCCGCCGAAGTCCTCGGGCAGGGAGGTCGTGGCGGCCGCGACGATCCCGCCGGTCTCCTGGTCCGTGAGCAGGCGCAGGACGAGCAGCGAGCGGACGACGGCCTCGCGGTAGGAGCCCTGGTAGGCGCAGCTGCGCGCCCACAGCCCCCAGGTGATCCGCGTGGAGTCGATCCGGTCCTCGATGGTCAGCCGCGGCAGGACGGGATCCCACGAGCGGGTCCAGGTCAGCGCCAGCTCGACGGACTCGCCCTCCTGGAGCGTGAACCGGTCGGCGTGCCGGTGGTCGTCCGGATGGGGGAGGCGGTCGCCGCGCAGCAGCAGGGAGTCCGGCCCGGCGATCGCCCGGATCGCCTCCTCGCCGTCCTGGTCGGTCAGCCGGCGCACCCACGGCTCGACCGCGCCGTAGCCGAACCGGACCACCCACTCGTGCTCGACCTCGACGCTCCCACGGGTGCACACGAGACGCCGCACGAGGTCGGACCGGCCGTCGTGCAGCGGCATGGTCTCCAGCACCACCGCGGTGCCCTGCGCGGTCTCGTACGTGGTCTCGAGCACGAACGAGTCGTCGAGGTAGCGCCGGGTCACGGACGTCGCGTCCCGGACCGTGAGGAGCCACCGGCCGTTGTCCGCGGTGCCCAGCAGGCGGGCGAAGGCGGCTGCCGAGTCGAACGTCGGCAGGCACATCCAGTCGATCGAGCCGCGCAGGGAGACGAGTGCGGCGGTCCTGCCGTCCCCGAGCACCGCATAGTCTCCGATGGGCACCAGCGGGGGGTCGACGACGGCGTCGGGTCTGTCCACGAGGTGAGCATCCTCCGGCGCCGGGGGAGCGGCACGTCGGCCGGCTGTGGTTTCGCTCACGTCGAACAGATGTGCGATTGTCGGTGGTGCCACGTAGACTCCCCGCGTGAACGAACGACTGGTGGTGCAGGGCGCCCGCGAGCACAACCTTCGGAACGTCGACCTCGATCTCCCGCGTGACAAGCTCATCGTGTTCACCGGTCTGTCCGGTTCGGGGAAGTCGTCGCTGGCGTTCGACACCATCTTCGCGGAGGGGCAGCGCCGGTACGTCGAGTCGCTGTCCGCGTACGCGCGGCAGTTCCTCGGGCAGATGGACAAGCCCGACGTCGACTTCATCGAGGGCCTCTCGCCCGCGGTGTCGATCGACCAGAAGTCCACCAACCGGAACCCGCGGTCCACGGTCGGCACGATCACCGAGGTCTACGACTACCTGCGCCTGCTGTTCGCACGCGCGGGGACGCAGTACTGCCCGGTGTGCGGCGAGCGCGTGACCGCGCAGACCCCGCAGCAGATCGTCGACCGGTTGCTCGAGCTCCCGGAGGGCACGCGGTACCAGGTGCTCGCGCCGGTCGTCCGTGGCCGCAAGGGCGAGTACGCCGACCTGTTCAAGGAGCTGCAGAGCAAGGGCTTCGCCCGTGCCCGCGTCGACGGCGAGGTCGTGCAGCTCACCGAGCCCCCGGCGCTCGAGAAGAAGCTCAAGCACGACATCGAGGTCGTCATCGACCGCCTGGTCTCCCGCGAGGGTGTCCAGCGCCGGCTCACCGACTCCGTCGAGACCGCCCTCGGCCTGGCCGGCGGGCTGCTCGTCGTCGAGCTGGTGGACGCCGACATCGACGACCTCACGCGCGAGCGACGGTTCTCCGAGCACCGCGCGTGCCCGAACGACCACGTGCTCACGCTCGACGAGATCGAGCCGCGCACGTTCTCGTTCAACGCCCCGTACGGCGCCTGCCCGGAGTGCACCGGGATCGGCTCGCGCCTCGAGGTCGACCCCGACCTGGTGGTCCCCGACGAGGACCTGTCGCTCGACGACGGCGCCGTCGCGCCCTGGGCGCAGATCTCGAGCGAGTACTTCTCCCGCGTGCTCAGCGCGCTGGCCTCCGACATGGGCTTCTCCACGACCGTGCCGTGGCGTGCTCTGCCGCAGCGGGCCAAGGACGCGGTGCTGCACGGCCAGAACCACGAGGTGAAGGTCCGGTACAAGAACCGCTGGGGTCGCGAGCGGCAGTACTCGACCGGCTTCGAGGGCGTCATCACGTTCCTCGAGCGCCGGCACAACGAGACCGACTCGGACTGGAGCAAGGAGAAGTACGAGGCCTACATGCGCGAGGTCCCGTGCCCGGTGTGCGAGGGCGCGCGGCTCAAGCCCGAGGTGCTTGCGGTCAAGGTCGGCGGAAGGTCCATCGCCGACGTCTGCACGCTCCCCATCCGGGAGGCCCGCGAGTTCCTCGACACGCTGCAGCTGGGCGAGCGCGAGCGTGCCATCGCCGCGCAGGTGCTCAAGGAGATCCAGGCGCGCCTCGGCTTCCTGCTCGACGTCGGCCTCGACTACCTCTCGCTGACCCGCCCGGCCGCGACGCTGTCCGGCGGCGAGGCGCAGCGCATCCGGCTGGCCACGCAGATCGGCTCCGGCCTGGTCGGCGTGCTCTACGTGCTCGACGAGCCGAGCATCGGCCTGCACCAGCGGGACAACCGTCGTCTGATCGACACGCTCACGCGCCTGCGGGACCTGGGCAACACGCTGATCGTCGTCGAGCACGACGAGGACACCATCCGGACGGCCGACTGGATCGTCGACATCGGGCCGGGTGCCGGCGAGCACGGTGGACGGGTCGTGCACTCGGGTGACCTCGCGGGCCTGCTGTCGTCGGCCGAGTCCGTGACGGGTGCGTACCTGTCGGGGCGCCGGTCCATCCCCATGCCGCCGCTGCGCAGGCCGGTCGACGCGAAGCGCCAGCTCACGGTGGTCAACGCGCACGAGCACAACCTGCAGGGGATCGATGTCTCGTTCCCGCTCGGCGTGCTGACCGCGGTGACCGGCGTGTCCGGGTCGGGCAAGTCGACGCTGGTGAACGCGATCCTCTACACGGTGCTCGCCAACGAGCTGAACGGCGCGCGCCAGGTGGCAGGCCGGCACAAGCGCGTGACGGGCCTGGAGCACCTGGACAAGGTCGTGCACGTGGACCAGGGGCCCATCGGCCGGACGCCGCGCTCCAACCCGGCGACGTACACCGGGGTCTGGGACCACGTCCGCCGGCTGTTCGCGGAGACCACCGAGGCCAAGGTCCGCGGCTACACGCCCGGCCGGTTCTCGTTCAACGTCAAGGGCGGCCGCTGCGAGGCGTGCTCCGGTGACGGCACCCTGAAGATCGAGATGAACTTCCTGCCGGACGTGTACGTGCCCTGCGAGGTCTGCCACGGTGCGAGGTACAACCGCGAGACGCTCGAGGTGCACTTCAAGGGCAAGACAGTCGCCGACGTGCTCAACATGCCGATCGAGGAGGCCGCCGAGTTCTTCGCCGCGGTCCCCGCGATCTCCCGGCACCTGCGCACCCTCGTCGACGTCGGGCTCGGGTACGTGCGGCTCGGCCAGCCGGCGCCGACGCTCTCCGGCGGCGAGGCGCAGCGCGTCAAGCTCGCCGCCGAGCTCCAGCGCCGCTCGACGGGCCGGACGATCTACGTGCTCGACGAGCCGACSACRGGTCTGCACTTCGAGGACATCCGCAAGCTKCTCGGYGTGSTCMASKSSCTGGTSGACAAGGGSAACWCGGTSATCGTGATCGAGCACAACCTCGACGTCATCAAGAACGCCGACTGGGTGATCGACATGGGCCCCGAGGGCGGCAGCGGCGGTGGGCTCGTCATCGCCGAGGGAACGCCGGAGCACATCGCCTCGGTCGAGGCGAGCCACACAGGACGGTTCCTCGCCGAGGTCCTGGAGCCGGCACCGCAGCCCGTGAAGCGCAAGCGCGCCGTCAAGCAGCCGATCCCGGCGTAGCCGTCGGGCGGCGAGCCGGACGGGGTGTGACGCTAGTGCGAGACGGACTGAGCCGTGCGCACCGGGACGGGCTCGTGCCGGACCGGGAAGTTCACGGACCGGGAGATGAAGCAGTGCTCGTGGGCCTGGTGGTGGATGCCGCCGAGCACGTCGTCGGTGATCGCGGCGCCCGTGGGCAGGTGGGCGCCTGCGGCGACCGTCACTCGCGGTCGCAGGACGACCTCACGGAACTGACCCTGACCGGCGGCTTCGATGCGCATCGTGCCGACGGCCTGGTCCTCGTACCCGACCACCACCACGCCGGCCGCGGACGCCAGGTGCAGGAACCAGAGCATGTGGCACTGCGCCAGCGCGCTGACCAGCAGCTCCTCCGGGTTGTATCTCGACGGGTCTCCTCGGAAGGCCGTGTCGGACGACCCCAGCAGCGGCGGCTTCGACCCGATCCGCACCTCGTGGTCGCGGCTGTACGCGGTGTAGCTCGAGGTGCCGGTCCGGCCGGCGCCGGTCCAGGTGACGTCGACGGAGTACGTGTGCAGGGGGCCCATCAGCCCACGGTAGCGGTCCGGTCGTTCGGTGACGTGGGTGCCGCGAACTACGCTCGACCGCATGGCTGATCCCGCCACGTACCGGCCGGCTCCGGGGGAGATCCCCGACTCGCCGGGCGTCTACCGCTTCCGTGACGAGCACGGCCGAGTCATCTATGTCGGCAAGGCCAAGAGCCTGAGGTCGCGCCTGTCCAGCTACTTCCAGGACCTGTCCGGCCTGCACCAGCGCACGCAGCAGATGGTGACCACGGCGGCGTCGGTCCAGTGGACGGTCGTCGGCACGGAGGTCGAGGCGCTCGCGCTGGAGTACTCCTGGATCAAGGAGTTCGACCCGCGGTTCAACGTGAAGTACCGCGACGACAAGTCCTACCCCTACCTGGCCGTGACGCTGGCCGACGAGTTCCCCCGCATCCAGGTGATGCGGGGCGCCAAGCGCAAGGGCACGCGCTACTTCGGTCCGTACGCGCACGCATGGGCCATCCGGGAGACCGTCGACCTGCTGCTGCGGGTGTTCCCGGTCCGCACCTGCTCGGCGGGCGTGTTCAAGCGCGCGCACCAGCAGGGCCGGCCGTGCCTGCTGGGGTACATCGACAAGTGCTCGGCACCGTGCGTCGGACGCATCTCGCCGGACGACCACCACCTGCTCGCGCAGGACTTCTGCGACTTCATGGCGGGCGACACCGCCAAGTTCACGCGACGGCTGACCGCGCGCATGAAGGAGGCGGCCGCGGAGCTGGACTACGAGCGCGCGGCGCGGTTGCGGGACGACATCGCGACGCTCCAACGGGCCACCGAGAAGAACGCCGTCGTGCTGGCGGACGGCACCGACGCGGACATCTTCGCCCTGGCCGGTGACGAGCTCGAGGCCGCGGTGCAGGTGTTCCACGTGCGGGACGGGCGCATCCGCGGCCAGCGCGGTTGGGTGGTCGAGAAGGTGGAGGACGTCACCGACGCCGAGCTGGTCGAGCACCTGCTCCAGCAGATCTACGGCTCCGAGGCCGCGGCCGGCGACGGTGGCGCGGGCTCGTCGGCGGTACCGCGCGAGGTGCTCGTCCCTGTGCTGCCCCCCGACGTCGACCAGGTGCAGGCCTGGCTGACCGGCTTGCGGGGGAGCAAGGTGTCGGTGCGTGTCCCGCAGCGGGGAGACAAGCGGGAGCTGGCGGCGACCGTGCACCGCAACGCCGAGCACGCGCTCGTCCTGCACCGCACCCGCCGCGCCGGGGACCTGACCACCAGGAGCCAGGCGCTGCAGGAGATCCAGGAGGCGCTGGACCTGCCGTCGGCTCCGCTGCGGATCGAGTGCTACGACGTCTCGCACAACCAGGGCACCTACCAGTCGGCGTCGATGGTGGTGTTCGAGGACGGCCTGGCCCGCAAGAGCGAGTACCGCCTGTTCACCATCCGCGGCCCGGAGGGGCAGGGCGCGCGCGACGACACGGCCGCGATGCACGAGGTCATCACGCGCCGGTTCCGTCGCTACCTGGCCGATCGCGCCGACGCCCGCGACGTCGAGCTGGGTACCGGCGAGGACGAGGACGGTCTGCCGCTGCGGTCCGGGCCCATCGACGAGGTCACGGGCAAGCCGGTCCGCTTCGCGTACCCGCCGAACCTCGTCGTCGTGGACGGCGGCCCACCTCAGGTCGCCGCGGCCGCGGCCGCGATGGCGGAGCTCGGCATCGACGACGTCGCGCTCGTCGGGCTGGCCAAGCGGCTGGAGGAGGTGTGGCTGCCGGGTGAGGCGTACCCGGTGATCCTGCAGCGCAGCTCGGAGGGTCTGTACCTCCTGCAGCGCCTGCGCGACGAGGCCCACCGCTTCGCCATCACGGCGCACCGCAAGCGGCGGAGCAAGGGCATGACGACGTCCGTGCTGGACGGGGTGCCCGGGCTCGGGCCGGCGCGCCAGGCGGCACTGCTGCGGCACTTCGGGTCGGTCAAGCGGCTCCGGGCGGCGTCGGTCGAGGAGATCGCGTCGGTGCAGGGGATGGGGGAGCGCACAGCGGCGGCTGTCGTCGCTGCGCTGGCCTCCCCGGGAGTGGCGTCGGACCAGGTCCCCGAGTCGGCTGGCATGCTGGAGGCATGAGCGACGAGCCTTCGCCGATCACGGTGCCCGCCGGGATCCCCGCCCTCGAGGCGGCCACCGAGGCGCCCCACCTGAGCCAGCCGCAGGTCCTGATCATCACGGGGATGTCGGGCGCGGGCCGTACCCGTGCGGCCGCCGTCCTCGAGGACCTCGACTGGTACGTGATCGACAACTTGCCCGCGCAGATGCTCACGCACCTCGTCGGGATGCTCACCAGCGGACCCGCCGGCGCCGGGGCGCAGCGCCTCGCCGCGGTGATCGACGTGCGTGGACGCGAGTTCTTCCGGGACCTGTCCCCGGTGCTGCAGGGCCTGCGGGAGTCCGGCGTCGAGTACCGGATCCTGTTCCTCGACGCCTCCGACGAGGTCCTGGTCCGGCGGTTCGAGCAGGTCCGCCGGCCGCACCCGCTGCAGGGGCAGGGCCGGATCCTCGACGGCATCGCGGAGGAGCGTGCGATCCTCTCGGACCTGCGCGAGCGGGCCGACACGCTCATCGACACCTCCGAGCTCAACGTGCACGACCTCGCGCGTGAGGTGCGCTCGGTCGTGGCCAGCGGCGCCGAGGACGCGCTGCGGATCTCCGTCGTGTCGTTCGGGTTCAAGTACGGCCTGCCGCTCGACGCCGACCACGTGGTGGACATGCGGTTCCTATCCAACCCGTACTGGATCACCGAGCTGCGGCACCTCACGGGCAGGGACGCTCCCGTGCGGGACTACGTGCTCGGCCTGCCGGGGGCGATCACGTTCGTGGACCGGTACGTCGACGCGCTGGAGCCGGTGCTCGCGGGCTACCTCAACGAGGAGAAGCGGTACGTCACCATCGCGGTCGGCTGCACCGGAGGCAAGCACCGGTCGGTCGCCGTGAGCGAGGCGATCGCCGCCAGGCTGCGGGACCGGGGGCACCTCGTCTCGGTGTCGGCCCGCGACCTCGGCAAGGAATGAGGGCGGCCGCGCCGGCGGTCGTCGCACTCGGTGGCGGTCACGGCCTGTCCGCGTCCCTGTCCGCGCTGCGGCTGATGACCGACCGGATCACCGCGGTCGTCACCGTCGCCGACGACGGGGGCTCCTCCGGGCGGCTCCGCGAGGAGCTCGGCGTCCTGCCGCCCGGGGACCTGCGGATGGCGCTGGCCGCCCTGTGCGACGACTCCGACTGGGGCAGGACCTGGCGCGACGTGCTGCAGCACCGGTTCAGCTCGACGGGTGACCTCGACCAGCACGCCGTGGGCAACCTGCTGATCGTCGCGCTCTGGGAGCTGCTGGGGGACACGGTCGAGGGCCTCGACTGGGTGGGCAAGCTGCTCGGCGCCCGGGGCAGGGTCCTGCCGATGTCGTCGGTGCCGCTGCTCATCGAGGCCGACGTGATCGACGCTGCGGGCCGCACCCACCGGGTGGTCGGCCAGAGCGCGGTGGCGACGACCACCGGGACCGTCGCGCAGGTCCGGCTGGAACCGGCCGACCCGCCGGCCTGCCCGGAGGCCGTGGCGGCCATCGCGTCGGCCGACTGGGTCGTGCTCGGTCCGGGCTCCTGGTACACCTCCGTGCTGCCGCACCTGCTCGTCCCCGGTCTCAAGGAGGCCCTGCACCGGACGCGGGCCAGGACGATCGTGACGCTCAACCTCGCGTCGGGTGAATCGGGCGAGACCGCGGGCATGCGTGCCGAGCAGTACCTGGAGGTCCTGCAGACGCACGCCCCGGAGCTGCGGGTCGACGCGGTGGTCGCGGACCCGACGGCAGTCGAGGACGTGTCGGTGCTCGCTGCGCGCAGCGCGGACCTGGGCGCGCGCCTGCTGCTGCGCCAGGTCAGCCGCGGCGACGGGACCGCCAGGCACGACCCGCTGCGACTCGCTGGGGCGTACTCGGACGTGCTCGAGGGGTTCCTCGGCGACGTCGGGACACGCGAGAACCCACCCGAGTAGGTGACCGGACCGGTCCCGGACACGTGACTTGCAATGGCAGGATGCACCCCATGGCGTTGACGGCACAGGTGAAGGACGAGCTCGCCCGGCTGAAGGTGGACAAGACGTCCTCGCGGAAGGCTGAGGTCTCGGCCACCCTAAGGTTCGCGGGGGGCCTGCACATCATCTCCGGCCGGATCGTCATCGAGGCGGAGCTGGACACGGGCATCGCGGCTCGTCGGCTCCGGCAGGCGATCTCCGAGGTGTACGGGCACGAGAGCGAGATCATCGTCGTCTCCGGCGGTGGTCTGCGCCGGGGGAGCCGGTACGTGGTCCGCGTGGTCAAGGACGGCGAGTCGCTCGCACGCCAGACCGGCCTCCTGGACAACCGCGGACGGCCGGTGCGCGGTCTGCCGCCGCAGGTCGTGTCGGCCGGCGTCGCCGAGGCCGAGTCGGCCTGGCGCGGCGCGTTCCTCGCGCACGGCTCGCTCACCGAGCCCGGCCGGTCGTCGGCGCTCGAGGTCACGTGCCCCGGTCCCGAGGCGGCGCTCGCCCTCGTGGGTGCAGCGCGACGTCTGGGGATCGCCGCCAAGGCCCGGGAGGTGCGGGGCATCGACCGCGTCGTCATCCGGGACGGGGACGCGATCAGCGCGATGCTCGCCCGGCTCGGCGCCCACGAGACGATGCTGGTGTGGGAGGAGCGTCGCGTGCGGCGCGAGGTCCGCGGCACCGCCAACCGCCTCGCCAACTTCGACGACGCCAACCTGCGTCGCTCCGCCCGCGCCGCGGTGGCCGCGGGCGCGCGGGTCGAGCGGGCGTTCGAGATCCTCGGCGACGAGCTCCCGGAGCACCTGCGCGAGGCCGGCGAGCTGCGCCTGGCGCACAAGGAGGCCTCGCTCGAGGAGCTGGGCAAGCTCGCCGTGCCGACCCTCACCAAGGACGCCGTGGCCGGCCGGATCCGCCGCCTGCTCGCGACCGCGGACAAGCGCGCCGCCGAGCTCGGGATCCCGGACACCGAGGCCGGCCTGAGCCCCGACCTGCTCGACCTCTGACCTGGGACATCACGGGGGCGGGCGTCTCATCAGGGACCTTCGTCACCGCGTGAGCCCGGTCACTGGTATAGGGTTCATGTCATCCGAACGTCACACGACGGTCATGTGTTGGGCACGAGAAACCGCCTATGCCGCCGACGTCCGGAGCGCACAGCGGCGTGCGTGACCCCATCACCAAAATGTGTGCGCCGGCCCCTCGTCGGCGCTGCCGAGGAGGGCAAGTGACCATCCGCGTCGGTATCAACGGCTTCGGCCGTATCGGGCGTAACTTCTACCGGGCCATCCTGGCTTCCGGTGCCGACATCGAGATCGTCGGCGTGAACGACCTCACGGACAACAAGACGCTCGCACACCTGCTCAAGTACGACACCGTGCTGGGCCGGTTCCCGCTGAGCGTCGACTTCGACGACGAGAACATCATCGTCGACGGCAAGAAGATCCGTGCGCTCGAGGAGCGGGACCCGGCGAAGCTGCCGTGGGCCGAGCTCGGTGCGGACATCGTGATCGAGTCGACCGGCTTCTTCACGGACGCCACCAAGGCCAAGGCCCACCTCGAGGCCGGCGCCAAGAAGGTCATCATCTCCGCCCCGGCGAAGAACGAGGACGGCACGTTCGTCGTCGGTGTCAACCACACCGACTACGACGCCGCGACGCAGCACATCATCTCCAACGCGTCGTGCACCACGAACTGCCTCGCCCCCGTGGCCAAGGCGCTCAACGACTCGATCGGCATCGAGCGTGGCCTCATGACCACGATCCACGCCTACACGGGTGACCAGAACCTGCAGGACGGCCCCCACAAGGACCTCCGTCGTGCGCGCGCCGCGGCGCAGAACATCGTCCCGACCTCGACCGGTGCGGCCAAGGCCGTGGCGCTCGTGCTCCCGGAGCTCAAGGGCAAGCTCGACGGCTTCGCGCTGCGCGTCCCGGTCATCACCGGCTCCGCCACGGACCTGACGTTCACGGCTTCGCGTGAGGTCACCGTCGAGGAGGTCAACGCTGCGGTCAAGGCCGCCGCGGACGGCCCCCTCAAGGGCATCCTCGAGTACGTCGAGGACGAGATCGTGTCGAGCGACATCGTCACGAACCCGCACCAGAGCATCTTCGACTCGAAGCTCACCAAGGTGAGCGGCGACCTGGTGAAGATCATCGCCTGGTACGACAACGAGTGGGGCTACTCGAACAGCCTCGTCGCCCTCACGTCGTACGTCGGCGAGCGTCTCTGACGCTCTCGTCGTTCCACGAGTGACGGTCATGCGTCCGCGTGCNNCTCGGCCCCGGCGCACGCGGACGCAGCCATGTCTGCCCCCGCTCGATCGAAGGTAGGAAACCATGAAGACCATCGAGGACCTCGGGGACCTGCGCGGCAAGCGCGTCCTGGTCCGCTCCGACTTCAACGTGCCGCTCGACGGCACGACCATCACCGACGACGGCCGCGTGCGCGCGGCGCTCCCGACGCTGCAGGCGCTCCTGTCCGCCGGTGCCCGCGTCGTGGTGATGGCCCACCTCGGCCGCCCCAAGGGCGCGCCGGAGGACAAGTACTCCCTCAAGCCCGTCGCGGACCGGCTCTCCGAGCTGCTCGGCCAGCCCGTCGCCCTGGCGACCGACGTCGTCGGCGACTCCGCCAAGGCGACCGTGGCCGCGCTGCAGGACGGCGAGATCGCGCTGCTGGAGAACATCCGGTTCGACGCGCGTGAGACGTCCAAGGTCGACGCCGAGCGCGCGGAGCTGGCCGGSGAGCTCGCCGCGCTGGCGGACGTGTTCGTCTCCGACGGCTTCGGCGTCGTGCACCGCAAGCAGGCGTCGGTGTACGACGTCGCGCTGGTGCTCCCGCACGCGGTCGGCAAGCTCGTCCTCAAGGAGGTCGCGTCGCTGCGCAAGGCGACCGACGACCCCGCGCGCCCCTACGTGGTAGTGCTCGGCGGCTCCAAGGTGTCGGACAAGCTCGGTGTCATCGCCAACCTGATCACCAAGGCGGACCGCCTGCTCATCGGTGGCGGCATGCTCTTCACGTTCCTCGCAGCCAAGGGCTACTCGGTGGGCAACTCGCTCCTCGAGGAGGACCAGATCGAGACCGTCAAGGGCTACCTCGCGCAGGCGGAGGAGGCCGGTGTGGAGATCGTCCTGCCCACCGACATCGTCGTCGCCGACGAGTTCAAGGCGGACTCCCCGGCGCAGGTCGTCGCGGCCGACGCGATCCCGGACGGCAAGATCGGCCTGGACATCGGCCCCGACTCCAGCGCGCTGTTCGCGAGCAAGATCGTGGACGCCAAGACGATCGTCTGGAACGGCCCGGCGGGCGTGTTCGAGTTCGAGGCGTTCTCGGGCGGCACGCGTGCCGTCGCGCAGGCGCTGGTCGACGCCGGCACGCACGGCGGCTTCACGATCGTCGGCGGTGGCGACTCTGCCGCGGCCGTGCGCACGCTCGGCTTCGACGAGGCCGGGTTCGGACACATCTCGACCGGTGGTGGCGCGAGCCTCGAGTTCCTCGAGGGCAAGACGCTCCCCGGTATCGCGGTTCTGGAGGACTGAGCGTTGACCACTCGCACCCCGCTGATGGCGGGCAACTGGAAGATGAACCTGGACCACCACCAGGCCACGCACACGGTGCAGAAGCTCGCGTGGACGCTCAAGGACGCCAAGCACGACTTCTCGGCCGTCGAGGTCTGCGTACTGCCCCCGTTCACCGACCTGCGCAGCGTGCAGACCCTCGTGGACGCGGACAAGCTCGAGCTCGTCTACGGCGCCCAGGACGTCTCGGCGCACACGTCGGGCGCCTACACCGGTGAGATCTCGCCGCTGTTCCTGGCCAAGCTCGGCGTCACGTACGTCGCGGTCGGCCACTCGGAGCGTCGTGAGTACCACAACGAGTCCGACGAGCTCATCAACGCCAAGGTGAAGTCGGCGCTCAGCGCGGGCATCGTCCCGATCCTGTGCGTCGGCGAGGTGCTCGACGTCCGCAAGGCCGGCGAGCACGTCCCGCACACGCTCGCGCAGCTGGACGGCGCCCTCGCCGGTCTGACGGCGGAGCAGGTCAAGACGATCGTCGTGGCCTACGAGCCCGTCTGGGCCATCGGCACCGGAGAGACGGCGACCCCCGAGGACGCCCAGGAGCTGGCGGCCGCCATCCGGACGCGCATCGGCGAGCTGTACGACGCCGAGACGGCCGACGCGGTGCGGGTCCTGTACGGCGGCTCGGTGAAGTCGTCGAACGTCGCCTCGATCATGGCGAAGCCGGACGTCGACGGCGCGCTCGTCGGCGGCGCGAGCCTGGACCCCGAGGAGTTCGCCGCGATCGCGCGGTACAAGTCGCACGCCGTGGGTCTCTGAGACCACCGCGGGCAGGTCGTGGGGTCCACCCTGCGACCTGCCCGCGTACGGTGGTGGCTTATCGCCCCCGTCGTCGCCTACCCTGTACCGCGGTCCACCGCAGCGTCGCTGGCTCTACCGCCGTCGACGTGCCCGCCCAGTAAGGAACTGACACCGACGTGACCGGCCTTCGTATCGCCCTCCAGGTGCTGCTGGTGCTGACCAGCCTCCTGCTCATCCCGCTCGTCCTGCTGCACAAGGGCAAGGGCGGTGGCCTGTCCGACATGTTCGGTGGCGGCATCACGAGCAGCGCCGGAAGCTCCGGTGTCGCGGAGCGGAACCTGAACCGGATCACGGTCGGCACCGCACTGGTGTGGACGGCGATCATCATCCTGCTCGGTCTCATCGAGCGCACGGTCTGAGGCGGTAGACGATGGCGAGCGGGAGTGCGATCAGGGGGTCGCGTGTCGGTGCCGGCCCGATGGGCGAGGCCGAGCGTGGTGACACCGCCCCGCGGATCTGGGTGTCGTACTGGTGCGCCAACGGCCACGAGACCCGGCCCAGCTTCGCCGAGGAGGCCGCTCTCGAGGCTCCGGTGACGTGGGACTGCCCCCGCTGCGGATTCCCCGCCGGCCAGGACCAGGAGAACCCTCCGTCGCCGTCCAAGAACGAGCCCTACAAGACGCACCTGGCCTACGTGAAGGAGCGGCGGTCCGACGAGGACGGCGCCGCGATCCTCGACGAGGCCCTCGCCGCCTTGCGCGCCAAGCGCGGCGGCTGAGCCTGCCCCTGTCGTGAGTGGCGAGAGCCCTCGTCACGACCCGCCCGCCGAGATGCCGGTCCTCTCGGTGATGCTCGCCGTGCAGGACGCCGGCGCGGCGGCACGCTGGTACGCCGAGGCGGTGGGCGCCACCACGTTGTGGGACCTGGGGAGCGTCGTCGGCCTCAGCATCGCCGGCGCGCCGTTCTTCCTCGGCCAGCCGGAGGGCAACGGGTGGGACACACCGGCCGTGCTCGGCGGCCGCACGGTCCGCGTCGAGATCTTCGTCGACGACCCGGACGTTTTCGTCGCCCGCGCGGTCGCCGCCGGCGCCGACGGCAGCGTCGACGAGGTCCGTGACCACCAGATGCCGTGGGGCACGCACCGGCAGGGCGGGTTCGTCGACCTGTTCGGGCACCTGTGGCTGGTCGGGGACCGGTCGCCACTGGCACCGCACCCCGACCGCTGAGCCGTCGGGGGGTCCGGAGGCCTAGCCGACCACCCGCAGCAGCGCGAAGCCGTCGTAGCCCTTGCTGCCGACCGTCTGCACGACCGTGGCGTCGTAGCGGGGGTGGTCGGTGAGCAGGTCGACCATGCGGCGGACGCCCTGCACCCGCTCGTCGGTGTGGTCCGCGTCCAGGACCGCACCGCCGCGGACGACGTTGTCGACGACGACCACCGAGCCCGGGTGCGTGAGCTCCAGGGCCTGCTCGAGGTAGCGGGGGATCGACTGCTTGTCGGCGTCGATGAACACGAGGTCGTACGGCTCGCTGCCGTCAGCGATCAGCCCGTCCAGCGTGTCCGCGGCAGGCCCCACGAGGACGTCCACCAGGGCGTCGACCCCCGCCTGCGTGAGCGAGTCGGTGGCGACCCGAGCGTGCTCGGGATCGATCTCCAGGGTGGTCAGGCGGCCGTCCGCGGGCAGGGCACGGGCGAGCCACAGGGTGCTGTAGCCGCCGAGCGTGCCGACCTCGAGGATCCTGCGCGCCCCCGTCAGCTGGGCGAGCAGGTGCAGCAGCTTGCCCTGGTTCGGAGCGACGGCGATGTCCGGAAGCCCGCCGGCCGTGGCCGCGTGCCGCGTCTCGACCAGGGCGACGTCCTCGGGCGCGAGGACCGAGAAGTAGTGGTCGACCTGCGTCCAGAGCTCGGTAGGCGTCTGCGGGGCCGCGGGGAAGGCTGCGGCCGTGGTGGAGATGGCGGACGGCGTGCCGAGGCGCTCCGTCGCGGCGACGTCGACCAGCCAGAGCGTCCGCTCGGTGCCCAGGGCCCCGGCGGCGGGCGTCGTCGAGACCGGGACCCCGCGCAGCGCCGAGGCGACGGCGTCGGCCTTCTCCGCGCCGGCCGCGACCACCCAGACCTCCCGCGCGGCACGGATCGCGTCGAACGTCAGCGAGACCCGCTCCGGGGGCGGCTTGGGGGAGCCGTGCACGCCGACCGTGGTGCGGCCGGTCACGTCGAGCGCCTCGTGCCCGGGGAACAGCGAGGCGACGTGACCGTCCGGCCCCATCCCGAGGAGCACCACGTCGAACGCGGGGGAGCCGGCCTCGGCGAACTCCGCCGCGTAGGCCTCGGCGGCCGCCTCGGGCGTCGGGACGTCGTCGCTGCGCGCCGGCATCGGGTGCACGTTCTCGGCCGGCAGGGCGTCGCCCAGCGCGTCGAGGAGGGCGTCGCGCGCCTGCGTCTCGTTGCGTTCGGCGTCACCTGCGGGCAGGAAGCGCTCGTCGCCCCACCAGACGTGCACGCCGGACCAGTCGACCGCGTCGCGGACCGGGCTCGCCGCGACGGCCGCGAGCGACGCGATGCCCACCGTGCCGCCCGTGACGACCACGTGGACGGGGGAGCGGTGCGACTGCACGTCGACCAGGTGCGTGAGCAGGCGGGCCGCCACGGACTCGGCCAGCACGCGCGCGTCCGGGTGGACGACGACGTCGCGGTTCACGCGTCGATCCTTGCGAGGCCCTTCAGCAGCACCTCGCCGTAGACCTCGTCCGCGTCGAGCCGGCGCAGCTCCTCCGCCAGGCACTCGCGCAGCTGGCGGATGGGCAGGGCGATCCGGTGCTCGGGCTGGTCGGGCTGGCGCAGCGCCGCTGTCTTGCCGTCGGGCCGGTCGAGCACGATGTCGCCCGACGACCGCTCCAGCCGCACCTGCGTGATCGCGGGGGCGTCCTTGATGCGCTCGATCTCCACCGGGCAGCGCAGCGCGTACGCGAGCCACGCGGCCATGAGGTCGACCGACGGGTGCGTGCTCTCGCCCACGACGACGGCCTTGTGCACGGGCTCGAACGGCGGCTGGTCGAGGGTCGCCGCGATGAGTCCGCGCCACAGGGTCGCGCGCGTCCAGGCCAGGTCGGTGTTGCCGTCGACGTGGGACGCGGCCAGCTTGCGCAGTGCGGCGTTCGGACGTGCCACCTGCGTGGAGTCGGTGATCCGCCGCGCCGCCATCTTGCCGATCGGGTGCTCGGCGACGTTGTCGGGGATCTCGTACGGCCACCACGCCACGATCGGCGCGTCGGGCAGCAGCAGCGGGATCACCAGGGTGTCCAGGTGGCGCTCGAGCTGGCCGGACGGGCGCAGCACCAGCACCTCGCTTGCCCCGGCATCGCCCCCGAGGCGGATCTGCGCGTCCAGGTTGGACGCGCGGTCCTTGGTGTCGTTGGCAATGACGATGACGCGGCACGGGTGCTCGCGGCTGGCGTCGTTGGCCGCGTCGATCGCCTCGTCTGGGTCGTGGTCGCCCACCGGGATGATGAGCGTCAGCACGCGTCCGAGGGCGATCGCGCCGCCCTCGTCGCGCTCCTTGAGGAGCCGCTTGTTGATGTCCCGGGTGGTGGTGCTGGGCATCTCGATGATCATGGCCGCCTCCAGGCTCGTCCGTCGCGCGCCATCATCTTGTCCGCCGACTCCGGTCCCCAGGTGCCGGACCGGTACTCGTCGGGCTTGCCCTGCTTGGCCCAGTAGGCGGTGATCGGGTCGAGCACCTTCCAGGACAGCTCGACCTCTTCGTGCCGCGGGAACAGCGGCGGGTCGCCCAGCAGGACGTCCAGGATGAGCCGCTCGTAGGCCTCCGGGGAGGACTCCGTGAACGCGTGCCCGTACCCGAAGTCCATGGTGACGTCGCGCACCTCCATGGCCGTGCCGGGCACCTTGGCGCCGAACCGCAGCGTCACGCCCTCGTCGGGCTGCACGCGGATGACCAGGGCGTTCTTGCCCAGCTCCTCCGTGGCGGTGGACTCGAACGGGAGGTGCGGAGCGCGCTTGAAGACCACGGCGATCTCCGTGACGCGACGACCCAGGCGCTTGCCGGTGCGCAGGTAGAACGGCACCCCGGCCCAGCGGCGGTTGTCGATGTCGACGCGGATCGCCGCGAACGTCTCGGTGGTGGACTCCGGGTTGAAGCCCTCCTCCTCGAGGTAGCCGACGACCTTCTCGCCGCCCTGCCACCCGGCCGCGTACTGCCCGCGCGCGGTGTGCTTGCCGATGTCGCGAGGGAGCTTGACCGCGGAGAGAACCTTGATCTTCTCCGCCCGCAGACCCTCGGCCTCGAACGACGCCGGCTCCTCCATCGCGGTGAGCGCCAGGAGCTGCATGAGATGGTTCTGGATGACGTCCCGGGCCGCGCCGATGCCGTCGTAGTACCCGGCCCGCCCGCCGATGCCGATGTCCTCGGCCATGGTGATCTGGACGTGGTCCACGTAGTTGGCGTTCCAGATGGGCTCGTACAGCTGGTTGGCGAAGCGCAGCGCCAGCAGGTTCTGGACCGTCTCCTTGCCCAGGTAGTGGTCGATCCGGAAGATGTCGTCCGGCCGGAACACGTCGGACACGATGTCGTTGAGCTCGCGGGCGCTGGCCAGGTCGTGGCCGAACGGCTTCTCGATGACCACCCGTCGCCAGGTGCCGTCCGACGGCTGGGAGAGGCCCGAGCGGGCGAGCTGCTTGCAGACCACCGGGAACGAGCTGGGCGGGACCGAGAGGTAGAACGCGTGGTTGCCGCCGGTGCCGCGGGACACGTCGAGCTCCTCGACGGTGTCGCGCAGCCGGTCGAACGCGTCGTCGTCGTCGAAGGTCCCCTGCACGAACCGGATGCCCTCGGACAGCTGGCGCCAGGTGGCCTCACGGAACGGCGTGCGGGCGTACTCCTTGACCGAGTCGTGCACGATCTGCGCGAAGTCCTGCGTCGCCCAGTCGCGGCGGGCGAACCCCGTCAGCGCGAAGCCGGGGGGGAGCAGCCCGCGGTTGGYCAGGTCGTACACGGCCGGCATGAGCTTCTTGCGCGCCAGGTCSCCSGTGACGCCGAAGATGACGAGCCCGCAGGGGCCGGCGATGCGGGGGAGACGGCGGTCGCGCGGGTCGCGCAGCGGGTTGTTGCCCGCGGACACCTTGCTCGGGCTCACCTGGCGACCCCGGTCTGGTTCTGCTGGGCGGCGCCCGTGAGTCCGTCCGAGACGGTGCCCAGGAGATCGCCCCAGCTCGCCGTGAACTTGTCCACGCCCTCGACCTCCAGCTGCTCGGTGACCTCGTCGATGTCGATGCCGAGGTCGCGCAGACCCGCGATCACGGCCTCCGCCTCCTGGCGCGTGCCGGTGACCGTGTCGTGCGCGTCGCCGCCGTGGTCCGCGACGGCGTTCAGCGTGGCCTCGGGCATCGTGTTGACCACGCCCGCCACGACCAGCTCGTCGACGTACAGCGTGTCGGGGTAGGCCTTGTCCTTGACACCCGTCGAGGCCCACAGCGGTCGCTGCGGGTGCGCGCCGGCGGCGGCCAGGGCGGCCCAGCGGTCGCCCGCGACGACCTCCTGGTACAGGCCGTAGGCGAGCCGGGCGTTCGCGATCGCCGCCTTGCCCCGCAGAGCCGCGGCCTCGGGCGTGCCGATCGCGTCGAGCCGCGGGTCGATCGCGGTGTCGACGCGGGAGACGAAGAACGAGGCGACCGAGGCGATCGGAGCCAGGTCGTGCCCGTTCGCCTGCGCCTTCTCGAGTCCGCTCTGGAACGCGTCGAGGACCGCGCCGTACCGCTCGAGCGAGAAGATCAGGGTGACGTTCACGCTGATCCCCTCGGCGAGCACCGCGGTGATGGCCGGCAGCCCCTCGAGGGTGGCCGGGATCTTGATGAAGACGTTCGGGCGGTCGACGGTCGACCACAGCGACTTCGCGGACGCGATCGTCCCGTCGGTGTCCTTGGCGAGCCTCGGGTCGACCTCGATCGAGACCCGACCGTCCACGCCGTCGGTGGCGTCGTAGACGGGACGCAGGATGTCGGCCGCCTGGCGGACGTCGTCGGTGGTGATGCGGAAGACCGCCGTGTCGACGTCGGCACCGTCCGCGGCGAGCTCGCGCAGCTGCTCGTCGTAGGCGTCGCCCTTCGACAGTGCGCTGGCGAAGATCGACGGGTTCGTGGTCACCCCGACCACGCCCTTGTCCGCCACCAGCTCGGCGAGGTTCCCGGTGCGCAGGCGTTCACGCCGAGCCCGTTCAGACCTAGACCTGCTGGTCGCCCGTCAGCCCCACGTTCTCGGGCAGACCGGCGGTGCTCGCGGGGCCTGCGCCGCCGCGGGCTGCCGCGATCGACTCGTGCGCAGCCGCGACGACCGCCTCGGGCGTGAACCCGAACTCGCGGAAGAGCGTGTCGGCATCGGCCGACGCCCCGTAGTGCTCGATCGAGACCGAGCGGCCGGCGTCGCCGACGAGCTTGTGCCACGACAGCGAGATGCCGGCCTCGACCGACACTCGTGCCTTGACGGACGAGGGCAGGACCGACTGGCGGTAGTCCTCGTCCTGCTCGGCGAACCACTCCAGCGACGGGGCGGACACCACGCGGGTGGCCACGCCGGCGGCCTCGAGCGTCTCGCGCGCCGCGACGGCGAGCTGGACCTCGGACCCGGTGCCGACGAGGATCACGTCCGGCGTGCCGGAGCTCGCCTCGAGCAGCACGTACGCGCCGCGGGCGACGCCCTCCGTGGTCGCGAACCCGTCCTCGCCGCGGGGGAACGTCGGGACGTTCTGCCGCGTGAGGATGAGGCCGACCGGACCGTCGGTGTGCGCGAGGATCGCTGCCCACGCGGCAGCGGTCTCGTTGGCGTCGGCCGGTCGCACGACGGTCAGGCCGGGGATGGCGCGGACCGCGGCGAGGTGCTCGATCGGCTGGTGCGTCGGGCCGTCCTCACCCAGTCCGATGGAGTCGTGCGTCCACACGTAGATCGCCGGCACGCCCATGAGCGAGGCCAGTCGGACGGAGCCGCGCATGTAGTCGCTGAACGTGAAGAACGTCCCGCCGTACGGCCGGGTCAGACCGTGCAGGCGGATGCCCGACAGGATCGCGCCCATGGCGTGCTCGCGGATGCCGAAGTGCAGCGTGCGGCCGAACTCGTCCCCGGAAAACTCGTGCGTCGAGCGCTTGGCGGGGATGAAGGACGGCTCGCCCTTCATGGTCGTGTTGTTGGAGCCGGCCAGGTCGGCCGAGCCGCCCCAGAGCTCGGGCAGCACGGGGGCCAGCGCGCTGAGCACCTCGCCGGACGCGGCGCGCGTGGCGACGGACTTGCCCGCCGGGAACACCGGGAGCGAGTCGGACCAGCCGTCGGGAAGGTCTCCCGCGACGAGCCGGTCCAGGAGGGTCGCGTTCTCGGGGTTGGCCGTGCGCCACGCGTCGAACGCGCTCTGCCACTCGGCCTTGACCGTCGCCGTGCGGGCCGAGAGCCCGCGGGTGTGCGCGATGACCTCGGGGTCGACCTCGAAGGTCTTCTCCGGGTCGAAGCCGAGCAGCTCCTTGAGCCCGCGGATCGCCTCGCCGCCGAGCTTGGAGCCGTGCGACGAGTGGTCGTTCGTCTTGGTCGGCGTCGGCCACGCGATGAGCGTGCGCAGGCCGATGAACGACGGGCGGTCGGTGACGGCCTTGGCCGCCTCGATCGCGGCGTGCAGGGCGTCGACGTCCTCGCGGTAGCCGTCCGGGCCGCCGGTCCAGTCGACGAACTGCACGTGCCAGCCGTACGCCTCGTAGCGCGCGACGACGTCCTCGGTGAACGCGATCTCGGTGTCGCCCTCGATCGAGATGTGGTTGTCGTCCCACACCACGATGAGGTTGCCCAGCTCCTGCGTGCCCGCGATGGACGACGCCTCGGAGGTCACGCCCTCCTGCAGGTCACCGTCGGAGGCGATGACGTAGACGAAGTGGTCGAACGGGCTGGTGCCCGGAGCCGCCTCGGGGTCGAGCAGCCCGCGCTCGCGCCGCGCCGCCATGGCGAAGCCGACCGCGGACGCCAGGCCCTGGCCGAGGGGACCGGTGGTGATCTCCACACCGGTCGTGTGCTTGTACTCGGGGTGCCCCGGAGTCTTCGAGCCCCAGGTGCGCAGCGCCTCGAGGTCCTCGAGCTCCAGGCCGAAGCCGGCGAGGTAGAGCTGGATGTACTGGGTGAGGCTGGAGTGCCCGGCGGACAGGATGAACCTGTCACGGCCGAGCCAGTGCGGGTCCGCCGGGTCGTGGCGCAGCACGTTCTGGTAGAGCAGGTAGGCCGCCGGAGCCAGGCTGATCGCCGTCCCCGGATGGCCGTTGCCCACCTTCTCGACCGCGTCGGCGGCCAGGACACGCACGGTGTCCACCGCCCGCAGGTCGACGTCGGTCCAACCGACCGTCTGGGCCAAGGGAGCCTTCGCGTTCACCGCACCTCTTTTCCACCCGAGCAGGGGGCCGGGTGTCGTGTCGAACGAGATCGACATCCGCGTCGGGATGCCGGGCAGGTGGGACGTCGCGCCGTCGCGGCGGTCGTCGGACCGTGCGATCCGACCTTATAGCGCACCGGGGTGAGGGTGCCGGGCGTGACCATCCCCGGGGCCGAGCGACCGATCTCACACCGGACGCGACGGCGATCCACCGGGTGCGTCGCGCCCCGTCGCAGACGTAGGCCGTAGCATGGCTGCGCGACCCATCCCGCCTGGAACACGAACGGACCCGCAGCGCGTGCGCCTCAGCAGCCCCCTGTCAGTCGACGACGCCGGAGCGTCCTCCGCGTCGACCCCGGGGCCCGCTGACACGACGGTGACCGTCGCCCCGAGCGGCCCGCTGGCCCGCGTGCGCCGGACGGTCGGGCCCTACGTCGCGCTGACCAAGCCGCGCGTGATCGAGCTGCTGCTCGTCACCACGC